>JAFPUA010000109.1 GCA_017413305.1 Candidatus Ruminimicrobiellum caprinum | reverse complement strand
TTTTGTTTCAAAAATTAGAAACCATAGTTGAATATTATAAATACAGGCAATAAGTTAGGCTTATTCTCTATTATGTTAACAAGACCCACCTGAACACCTTTTATTGTCTCTGTCCAGTTAAGGATACCTAACTGCAAACCTTTGAAATCTTCTGAATAGTTAACAATACCGATCTGCGCACCTTTTCCGGTACCTTTAATAACATTTAAAAGACCAAATTGAAGTCCGATTAACTCATCACTTGTCCAGTTAACAAAACCATACTGCTCACCTTTGAAATTTTGTGCCACATTTACCAAACCTTCCTGAACACCCAATCCGTTTTCGGTGATGTTTATAAAGCCAAACTGAACACCTATTTCCTCTTTAGTACTGTTTATCAATCCGAATTGAACACCTTGTAATTTGTCAGTCTGAGAATAAATTATTCCAAACTGAACACCGTCAACTGCTTTTGTTTCAGTACCGATACCGAGTTCCAAACCGCTGGTATAGTCTCCGTTAGGAACACAAATGTCTCCCCATAAAGATAATTTGAAAATTTGCGCCTGAGCACTTGCTGCACCCATCAAAACTGCTGTTGCAACAAACAAACCTAATACTACTTTCTTCATTTACTTTCTCCTTAATTAGAAAAATTCTGTTAAATTCTTTTAGATTTCTTAATATTTTGCGTTTTTTTGCATGTTATTCCGGTAGGTAGCAGGGAATACAAAAATAAATTTAAAGTTGATTAGATTCTTTTTGTGTTTTAAAACTATCGTCGGAAAACCCTTCTCCGGAATAAACCTTATCTGCTTTTACAACAGACCAAGATGTTTTTATTCCGTTAAAAGATTTCCCGACGAATTTTATTACATCAACTAAAATTCCTGATATAATAAGCCCCGTAATAAAACCTATAATTACGGTTACTGCAATATTCTTCATTTCTAAAAATTAGAAACCGAAGTTAAATATTATAAATGCAGGCAAGAAGTGAGGAGCATTCTTGATAACGTTAACAAGACCGATCTGAACTCCGCCGTTCATATTGTTTGCCCAGTTAACAAAACCTAACTGAAGACCTTTTGCAGTATCAGCATAGTTTACAAAGCCCCACTGTAAACCTGTAATATCTTCTGAATAGTTAACGAAACCGAGCTGAGCACCTGTTGCAGTACCTCTCATAACATTAACAAAACCAAGCTGTACTCCGGTTAAATCTCCTCTTGTCCAGTTAACAAGACCCCACTGAACACCTTTAAAATCCTGTGCCAAATTTACAAGACCCAACTGAACACCTGTTCCGTCTTCAGTATCTTTTACCAAACCCCACTGAACACCTTGTAATTTGTCAGTCTGAGAATAAATTAATCCCAACTGAACACCATCAACTGCTCTTGTTTGGGTTCCTATTGCAAGTTCAACACCACCGGTATAGTCTTCATTAGGAACACAAATGTCGCCCCACAAAGACAACTTAATTACTTGTGCCTGAGCACTTGCTGCACCCATCAAAACTGCTGCTGCAACAAACAAACCTAATACAACTTTCTTCATTTACTGCCTCCGTTATTTTATTAACAGGTTACCGATATCGTTTATAAGCGTACCGAACCCCGTTTGTTTTTTTGCACTTACACAGTATATGTCTTGTTTATCAACTTCACATATCTTTGAGATTTTACATTTTAATTCTTCTAAATTCAAGTTTTTTACCTTGTCGGTTTTATTGGAAACAACTTTAAAAGGAATATTTAATTTCCTTACCCAGTCAATCATCATAAAATCCAATTCCGTAGGTCCAACGAAAGAATCTATCAAAATATATATCATTTTTAAAGTTTTTCTGGAAGAAATATAAGTTTCTATCATTTCTTTCCAAACTTTTTTTTCTTCGTCAGTTACTCTTGCGAAACCATATCCCGGTAAATCTACAATCCATCTTCCTTTTGAAGGGGTAAAAATATTTATTGCCCTTGTTCGTCCCGGAGTTTTGGATGTACGGGCAAGATTTTTACTTTTACAAATGGAATTAATTACGGAACTTTTCCCGACATTTGATCTGCCTACGAAAGCTACCTCAGCAATTGATTGCGGAAGAAGTTTTGCATTAGTTTCAGATATAAAAAATGATGTTTGTGATAAATTTATCGCCATTAATTATAAATTGTCGTTTTTCATCTTCTTGATTTTGCTAACAATCTTAAAATTTCAAGATACAGCCAAACGATTGTTACCATTAAAGCAAATGCACCGTACCATTCCATGTATTTCGGAGAACCGTAGGCAACGCCTCTCTGTATCATATCAAAATCGATTATCAGATTTAATGAAGCGATTATTACTACAAAAACGCTGAATGCTATTCCTATTCCTGAAGAGGAATGTATAAAAGGTATCCCGGCTACGCCGAAAAGAGTCAATAACATTTCAACAACATATAATAAACAGATTGCCAATGTCGAAACTCCGACAATTGCATAAAATTTGTTAGTTGCTTTTATCTTACCTGCTTTAAATGCTGCCAACATACAGAACAAAACACATATTGTTAAAGCAATCGCATTAAAAGCTATTCCCGGATAATCTTTTTCAAAAAATACTGTTATTGCGCCCAAAACAAGTCCCTCTCCTAAAGCATAAAAAGGCGACAAGAAAGAAACTGTAGTTTTTTTGAAAATTATTATCAGCGACAAAATAAAAGTTATAAGGATTATAGGCATAAACAAAGCCATCATTTGGTTAGCATGTGTCCAACCGATATATGCTCCTACAGCAAGAATAAGCCATAAGATAAGACTTTTGTTTATTACTCCATTTACCGTCATAACTTCGTTCCCGAATTCTACACCGTCAGCATTTCTAAATGCTTTGTCGTTCAATACCGGATTCATCTTTTTATATCCTCCTACCTTTTTGTCTGTCATTGCGAGCGAGACTATGTCGAGCATCGCAATCCAGTGACGTTTATTGTACATTATATATTGTACATTGTCAAAAACTGTTTTGCAGTTTTTAACATCTCTTTTTGTTTTTCATATTTCAAAACCGATACGGCTTCTTCAAATGTCATCCATTTTGTTTCGCCGATTTCTTCGTCTTGTTTTTTTGTTCCGCCGTACTCGGTTTCAATAATACCTAAATAGTATACAACTTTTTTATCAACAATTCTATCTTTTGTTGCCGGAAGTGTTCCTTTTATTTTATATGTGTCGGTAAACTTGAACCCTTTCAAAAAATCTGTGTCATTAATATTTATTCCGGTCTCTTCTAAAATTTCTCTTTTTGCTGCTTCAAGTTCTGTTTCACCTTTTTCAATATGTCCTTTAGGAAAACCCCATTCACCGTTTCTTCTTGAATAAACAAGCAAAAACAAAAAAGCGTTATTTGTTTTTTTGTAAAGGATTGCCCCTGCAGATGTTTCTTCGTTTATAATCTGTTCCATTCCTTACATTATATCAAAATTTTATTGTTTTTTAAAATAAAAAATATCAAATAAGATAAAAAAAGGTTGAAAGATAAATAAAATTTCGGTATAATATCAAGAACTGTATTATGAAGAAGTTAAAGAATATTTT
>JAFPUA010000108.1 GCA_017413305.1 Candidatus Ruminimicrobiellum caprinum | reverse complement strand
ACCACGCTACCGCTTTACTTCCCCGTACACCGCACTCGGCAAATACTTCGTTTCGCCTTAAATCTTAAGGTCTCTGAAAAATTTCTTTCAGAAATTTTTATTGTAAAATTCACGTCGTTGCTAATCTTCTAAACCTCTAATCTTCCAATCTTCTAAAATCGGTATCCGCTTTCTCCGTGTTGTGATAAATCCAGTCCTTCAAGTTCTTGTCTATCGGAAACTCTTAATCCCATAGTTTTATCGATAATTTTTAATATTATAAAAGATACGATAAAAGCATAAACTATCACAGCTAACACACTTATTGTTTGAATTTTTAAAAGAGCTACTCCACCATTTGCTCCGTCAGAATTAACTAATGTTGTTGCAAAAATTCCTGTAAGTAAAGCTCCTGCTATTCCCCCTACACCGTGAACACCTATAACATCGAGAGAATCATCATAACCGAACCTTTCTTTTAAGTTTACAGCAAAGAAACATACTGCTCCGCCGACAAGACCTATAAACAGAGCCGATACAGGAGAGACAAACCCTGCTGCAGGTGTAATAGCAACAAGTCCCGCAACTGCACCCGATATTGCGCCCAAAACTGTTGGCTTACCTCTGTAAATCCATTCACTCACAGACCATGAAATTAATGCGGCTCCTGCAGCGATGTGAGTTACAACAAGGGCTGAAACAGCTAATCCAGAAGCAGCTAGTGCACTTCCGGCATTAAAACCGAACCAACCTATCCATAATATTGCAGCACCTATGAATGTTAACGGTAAATTATGTGGAGGCATAGCTTCATGGTGATATCCTCTTCTTATTCCCATTATTGTTATTGCAGCAAAAGCTGAAGTTCCTGAAGCTATATGAACTACAAGACCTCCTGCGAAATCAAGCCCGCCTAGATTTTTTATCCATCCGTCTTGTCCCCATACCCAATGAGCTATTGGACAATAAACTATTGTTAACCAAATTGCAATAAATATTATAAAAGATTTGAATTTAAATCTCTCGGCAAAAGCTCCAGTAATAAGGGCAGGTGTTAAGATAGCGAACATCATTTGAAAAGCCATAAATAACTGATGTGGTATTGTTGATGAATATGTAGGATCAGGTTCTAATCCAACGCCATCAAGAAAGGCCCATTTTAAGTTGCCTATAACATGTACTATATCAGGACCGAAAGCTAAACTGTATCCGTAAAGAAGCCAAATTACAGTTGCTATACCAAGTACTACAAAACTTTGCATTAAAGTTCCCAATACATTTTTTCTTCTTACCATACCTCCGTAAAATAATGCTACTCCCGGTGTCATTATCATAACAAGCGCGGCACAAATAATTATAAATGCAGTATCTGCACCGTTTACTTCATTTACAACAGCTTGTTCTACTTCTGTTTCTACAATAACTTCCTGTGCATATATCGGAGAAAATATGCATAATGAAATCAAAAGCAGAAACATCAATGCCAAAAATTTTTTCATTTCTTTCTCCCCCTTTTTTTATTTTTTACTCTAAAAAATAAAGTCTGAAAGATTTTTCTTTCAGACTTCTTTGCCTTTATTAATTATTATAATGTGTAATTAAAATAACAAATTTTAAAAAATAAAAGGTGCTTAAAGATTTCCATCCTTAAGCACCTT
>JAFPUA010000107.1 GCA_017413305.1 Candidatus Ruminimicrobiellum caprinum | reverse complement strand
TACACCTTCAATTTTGTTTCCAATATTTATTGAATTTACAACTAAATCGTAATTTGAATTATTTTCTATATTCAACTTTGTATATCCGTCCAAAACTCTTAACTCACCTGCACCGGTTAAACTTGTATTTATAATTTCTCCGTAAAGTTCCAAATGTCCGCCTGAAACATTTATATGCGACAATTCAATTTGATCAGTTTCAACATTATAGAATGCGATTGCACTTCCGTATTTATCATCTAATTGATATAATTTTGTTGCTGACGGATCGTGAGCTTCCAATTTTGTTAAATAATCATTTTTTGCATCTTGTATGGAACCTATTTTTAAACTTAAATTGTCATCGTCTATAACAAGATTATAATCTGCAATACCGGCTTGAACAAGACCGTTTATATTTAAATATCTGCCGCTTATAAACACATTGTTTCCTATAATGGAACTTGTATTTGTTATGGTTGGTTCATTATCGGAAGAAGAATCACTTGTTCCCGAATCGATAATACCTGCCCATTGTGTTTCAGGGGTACCTCCGATATGTCTAAAACCTTCGGTATATGTTTGAACTATATCTGCCTGAGTTTTTATGTCTATTGTTTCTCCCAATATATTTCCTCTTGTATATATTGTTCCGAGTGCATCTACTTTTATTAATCCGTTAATGTTTTCTATATTGCCGTTCAATTCAACATTTGTTGTACGACCTTCTTCATTTTCATAAGTTGAAGTTATATTTATTAACGGTGTAACTTTTTCTTGTTGTGATATAATATTTTCATTGTCAAAATTTGTAGTTTTTATTTTAGTATTCATTTCCTCAATATCTTGTTTTGTTTTTATGGCATTTGAATTGTAAAAAATTATTCCGTTACCTGAACCTGCTATTTTAACATCATTAAGTCTTAAAAACATATCACTATTATTTTCAATAATAATTTCCGCATTTGTTTGTGCAGATATTGTTCCGCTACCGGTCAAATCATCCGCTTCAATAATAATATCACCTCTGTTAGCATAAATATCATCAAAAGTTATAAAATCAACATTAAGTAAAACATCTTTTTCTTTTTTAACAACATTGCCGTTTTCATCAAGAAGTCCGAGTTTACCCAAATCAGCTTTTACACGGTCAATATCTTTTTGATATGCTTCTTTTAAAATTTCGTTAGAAGAATATTGTGCTTTTAATTCTTCCAGTTTTTCCAATTCTTTTATTAAGTTTTCTCCTAAATTTTCCGTAGTTACAATTGAACCGATTTTTGCCGAAGTAGGTCCCAAAATAATATCTCTGTTTAATGTTATTTCTATTTCTTCCACATTATTTATACCTGTCAAAAGTTCTCCATCAACATTTACTTTTGTGTAAAATGAAGTTGTTGTGTCAGAAACTTTATCACTGCTTGCAACATCTCCATAAGTACTTACATAATCATAAACTGAACTAATATCATGTATAGGCATATCTCCTTCAATATAAATTGAATCCGCACCTTTTAACTGAGCATTTTTCTGTATATCTACTAAATTATTTATATTTAATGTTGCTTCCGATGTAGAGCCTTCATCAAAAGGAAGTGCTGACTTATTCCAAATTTCAGTTTTTGCTTTCAAATTGTTTACCGCTCTTTTATCGTTATAAGGCTTTGTTAAATACAAATATGTAAGACCATCAGAAGTAACATTTGCACCATCTTTTAATATTATTTGATTATC
>JAFPUA010000106.1 GCA_017413305.1 Candidatus Ruminimicrobiellum caprinum | reverse complement strand
CTTTTTCTTTAGCAAGCTTCATATTTTCTACAACTTTATTTTCTTGGACAACTTTTCCGGCAAATTCCTTTTCTTTTGCCGTCTTCATTGCAGTAAGTATCACATCTTCCTGTTCGGCTTTTCTCTTTTCCATATTTTTAACAGTGGCAAGATCTTCAACAATAATACTTTCCTGTATATTTTTAGCATTAATTCTGGCATCTCTTATTGCTTCAAATTTATCTGCAAGTTTCTTTTCTTCTTCTACTCTTCTTTCATATTCGACAATTTGTTGTTTTAATAAATCCATACCTTCTTTAAAATCTTCGTCTACAATTTGTCCTCTTTTCTCTGCTATTTCCGCATTAAGTTTAGCTTTTTCATAGTTATTTAATACCAAATAAACAGCAGCTCTCTTGAAATAATACTCTGCATTCTCTTTGGAAGTTTCTATAGCCATTGTATAGTAAATTAAGGCTGCTTTAAAATTACCGTTCATAGCAGCAATATTACCAAGCAATAAGTATCCTACACTGTTATCGGAGTTTAATTTCTGTTCTTTAAAATATAATCTTTCAACATCGTTGTATCTGCCAACCATAAAGTATTTGCTTGCCAACTCATTTATTATATTAACATTGTCATTAGTCTTTTCCATACCTTCAAGCGCGATATTTTCAAAACTTGCAAAATCATCTTTTTCATTATATATAATCATCTGTTGAACATAATAAACATAATTTGTAGGATTTTTCTCACAAGCAAGCTTAACATATTTAAGAGATTCATCATAATTTTTCTCTTTGAAATATAACAGCGCCAAATTGGAATAAAGATACTCGACAAAGGAATTGTCATCACCCATTTTTTCAATCTGCTTTTTCAAATAGTCTATTGCCTGTTCATTTTTACCTTGTTCACCCAATATTAAACCGACATTATTCACTACAATACCATAATCATAATAGTTATCGGGAACTTTTGAATAATATTTGAGAGCTTCGTCATATTTTTGTTGCATTTGCTTTAAATGTGCAAGATGGAAATATATGGTAACATTATCTTTTCCTATTTCATAACTCTTATTAAAATCTTTTTCTGCTTCTACAATTTTATCTGAACCTTTATAAATTATTCCTCTAGTTAGATATGCATGTCCTGCTGTTTCAGGAGCATAGTCTATTGCTTCGGTCATAAGTGCAACACTATCTCTCCAAACAATATTTCTGGAATATGTCATATATGACCAAGAGCCTAAAATGCATACGGAAAAACATACAACTGCTATTTTCAAATATGTAGATTTCTTATAAAGATAATAACCCAATTCAACTGCTAAATATGCCAAACCTATAATTGCCAAATATGCATACCTGTCTGCAACAGGAGCAACTCCCGTCGGCATTACACCGCTTGAAGGCAACAATGCGAGGAAGAAAAAGAAAAAACCAAAAAATATTTTCTTTGTATATTCCAAACTTAAAAAAACAAAAAGTATTATCGTATACAATAAAAACGGAGAATAAAGAACATACCATGGCATCATTGAATGTACACCGAAAAAGTACGGATAAAGAACCGACAAGTTCATAGGGAAAATAAACTTATAGCCATAGAACATTATATTAAAATGTGCACTTATAAAGTTTACATATTTAAAGAACAAAGTATAAATCATTTTCTCTTCGGGAGAATAATGAAAATGGACAGCTATATATACAAATAATGCACTGATTGCAATGTATGGAAGATATCTGGAGAACCTTTTAAAAGACATCTTTTTAGTGCAAAAATCTATCAATATTAAGAACAATGGTAATGTAACTGCCGTAGGTTTGGACAAACACGAAAACAAAAATGAACCAACGGATATCCAAAATATTTTCTTATAGTTCTTGCCACCGTCATCAACTTTCATATACAACAATATCGATAGCAGGAAGAAAAAAGCATACAAGGTATCTTTCCTTGAAGATATCCATGACACAACCTCTACATGAACAGGATGTATTGCAAATATCAATGCCGTTAAATAAGAAATTAAAAATGATTTAGACAACCTCTTAAGAATAAAAAATACAAGTAAAGTATTAAAGATATGGAGAGCTATATTATCAATATGGTATAAGAAAGGATCCAATTTAGCGAAGATATATTCAAATGCAAAAGACATAGTTACAAGAGGATGGTAAAGCTTATAATAAGGAGCCGTAAATATTTTCTTTAAATGGTCAAAAGAAAATGATTTAATATATTCATTACTTAAAACCATAACATTATCGTCAAGGTTTACAAAGTCCGCAGTTATTGTCGGATAAAAAACTCCTACTACAATGTAAGCTAACAGAACTAAAAGTAATGGCTGGTATTTTTTTAGCATTTTTACCTTCCTTATATTTACATATCTGAATTTTTTCTATATTAAAATCCGATGATTGTCACTTCATTTTTTTTCGCTTTATCAATAACTTCATCTTTATCCAAAATAAGAGTTGCACCGGCTTCAATAATCATCGCTCTTATTTTATTATTTTTTAATGTATCAACGGTATTTAATCCTATTACCGGAACATCAAAACGAAAATCTTGGTTAGGCTTAGCAACTTTTGCAACAATAGCATTTTCTCCGCCCAAAGAAAAAGCTCTTTTTATACACTCATCCGTACCTTCAATAGATTCAACCGCAAGAACAGACTTGTCTTTTACAACTACCGTTTGGCCTATATCGAGTCCTGCTATACCTTTAGCTGTTTTAAAACCAAACTCCGCATCTTTACTCTCATCAGAATTCAATTTTTTACCTACAATAAGACCTTTTTCCGCTAAAAGATGTTTTAAATATATATGTGACGGAAGAAATTTTATTCCATCTTTTTCAAACTCTCTTACAACAGCGCCGAGAATTGTATCGGTTTTTTTGTTTATTAAGGAGCCCATCACTTTCATAGCTCTAAAATCCATTGTAATTGCCGAATAGATTTTAGCATGTTTTACTTGCCCGACCATAACTGCAGTATCAACATTATTCTCTTTTAAAGCGTCTATAATTTTTTGAAGTTTGCCGACAGAAAGCCAATAAGTTTTATCTGATTTATCCTCAATGGTTTTATCTGCTTCTTCTTTTAATGCAACAGTTATAACCCTGTCGCCTTGTTTTTTTATTTCTTCGGCAACAAGAAAAGGAAATCTTCCGTTGCCTGCAATCATACCAATATTCTTCATAATTATTTAGGTCTGCAAATTCCTCTTTGAGATCTCTTAATAAATTCCAAAACATCTTGAACATATAAAGAACCTGAGAGTTCTTCTTCAACTTTTGCAACTGCCTGTTCTAATGGAAGTTTGGAAGAGAACAAAAGTTTATAAGCATGTTTTAAATTTTCTATTTCTGCAATAGGTACTCTGGATCTTTTAAGTCCTACCAAATTCAAACCGAAAAGTTTTGCTCTGTCCCCCTGAGCTTGTGTGTATGGAATTAAATCCATACTTACCATAGAGCCGCCACCCGTAATAACAAACTTGCCCACTTTAACAAATTGATGAATAGCGGTAAGTCCGCCTAAAATAACATTGTCTCCAAGCTCAACATGTCCTGCAATTGCACAACAATTTGCTACAATACAATTATTTCCCACTATACAATCATGTGCAACATGAGAGCATGTCATAAGAAGACAATTTTTGCCGACGATAGTCTGTCCGCTGGCACTTGTTCCTCTGTTAATGGTAACAAACTCCCTTACAGTTGTTCCATCGCCAACAATTGCTATAGTTTTTTCTCCTGCATATTTTAAATCCTGAGGAGGAGCTCCTATAGATGCATGAGAAAATATTTTACAATTTTTCCCTATTCTTGCACATTCTATTGTTGCATGTGCAGCTATAATTGTTCCATCACCTATTACTACATCTTCACCGATAACCACATAAGGCCCTATTTGAACATCTTTGCCTATAACTGCCGATTTATCTACTATTGCTGTACTATGTATCATATTATTTCTCCCTGTCTACAATAATAAACATAAATTCTGCTTCTGCTGCTAATTTTCCGTCAACAAAAGCTTCTCCTCTTACCTTACCTTTTCTTCCGCTGTCTCTTATTACCTCAACTTTAAGCTCCAACACATCTCCGGGAATAACAGTTTTTCTAAATTTAACCTTATCTATTCCCATAAAATATGCAAGACAATTTCTTAATGAAGGTCTGGACAAAAACATCACACATGAAGTCTGTGCCATTGCCTCAACAATCAAAACTCCAGGCATAATAGGTTGTCCCGGAAAGTGTCCCTGGAAAAAAGGTTCATTTCCGCTTACAGCCTTATATCCCGTTGCTTTTTTTGGATCGGCAGAAAGTTTAATCCTATCTATCATAAGAATAGGATATCTGTGCGGTATAATTTGCTGTATCTGAGCACTGTTAAGTATTTTGCCCTCGACATTTTCTACCGTAGAATTTTCATTTTCCACTTTTGTTTCCTCCGTTTTTACTTCATCTTTTACAACAACCGCTTTAGAAACAAACTGTTTTATAAAATTAATATTATTTTTATGCCCCGGTTTTTCGGCAACAATTTTTGCCTTAATAGGTTTACCTGCCAAAAACATATCCCCTATCAAATCAAGAATTTTATGACGAACAAACTCATCTTCAAATCTCAAAGGCTCTTTATTATAAATTCCTGTAGGTCCTATAACAATTGCATTTTCCAAACTTCCGCCTTTTGCTAAACCGTTTGATTGAAGAGCTTCTATTTCAAAGTCAAAACAAAATGTTCTTGCAGGAGCAATATCATTTAAATAAGTCTCTCTTGTTATTTCAAAACAAGCATGCTGATATGCCAAAAACGGATGATCAAAACCTATCGTACAATCTATTTCCAATTTATCACTGGGATAAGCAGTAATTTTTGTTTTTCCGTCGGTAAAAGTTACAGGTTCTTTAATTGTGTAATACTCTTTTTCTTCATCAAGTTCTTTTATTCCGGCCTCTAAAAGTTTCTGTGCAATTATTTTTGCGCTTCCGTCAACAATAGGAGGCTCATTATTATTTATCTCTATTATCAAATTATCTATACCTAAAGCAAAACATGTAGATAAGATATGTTCTATGGTATGAACCTGCACATCTCCTTGCTGAACGGTAGTTCCTCTTATCGCAACCCCGGTAGATAAACTGTTCCAATCTGCTTTTATGTCGGGTTTCCCCGGTAAATCAACTCTTACAAAATGAATACCGGTATTTTTAGCCGCCGGCTTAAAAACCAATTGACTTTTGTTGCCGGTATGCAAGCCGACACCCTCAATTGTTGTTTCTTTTTCGATTGTTGTTTGTTTCGCCATTTAATTATTCCTCTATATTAAGCTTTTTAACTATCTTTTTTATCTGAGCATATATTTTTGGCAACTTCTTTATAATTGCAAATGTCTGCAAATGTTCTTTTATAGGCTGATACGGATAACCGACAACAACTTCACCGTCTTTTATATTTCCGCTGATACCGCTCTTTGCACCAATCATAACATTGTTACCGATATTCACATGCCCGACTATACCAACCTGCCCTGCAAGCGTAGTATGATTACCGATTTTTGTGGAACCTGATATTCCGACCTGAGCTACTATAATTGAATTATTACCTACCTGCACATTATGTGCAATCATTACAAGGTTATCGATTTTTGTATTATCACCGATTTTAGTCGTAGTTCCAGGAAGAGTTGCTCTGTCAATAGTAGTGTTTGCTCCTATTTCAACATTATTTCCTATTTCAACATAACCGAGCTGAGGTTTCTTTAACATCTGTTCGCCCATAGGAATAAAGCCAAAACCTTCTCCGCCGATAACGGCACCGGAATTTATTATACAATCATCGCCTATAACGGAATCTTCTCTTATTGTTACATTAGGATATATTATACAATTTTTACCTATTTTTACATTCTCGCCGATAAAAACATTTGCCATAATTTTTGCATTATCGCCGATTTTCGTTTTTCCTTCAATAACTACATTATGTCCTATTGAGGGATTTTGTCCCAGCTCCACGGTATCATCAATAGATGCTTTAGCACTTATTCCCGGTTTTATTTTTGAAAGTTTTTCTTTATACATTAATGTCAAAAATTCGCCGTAAGCAATTTGCGGATCGGACACAACTACAAAATTTTTATCTTTATATTGACTGTAGTCGAATTTATCTGCAATCAAAACCGCAACAGCCTTTGTATCTTTTAAAAAATGAACATACTTATCATTTCCCAAAAATGTTATTTCATCATTTTTTGCACCTTCCAAAGTATTTATTCCGCTGACGACAAAATCTTCCGAAATTCCTGTCTGCAAAATTAAGTTTCCTTTAACCAACGCCGCAATTTGTTTTAATGTTAAGTTCATATTATCTCCAAAAAAATCTCAAGGCGATTTTTGTTTATGGTTTATAGTTTGCTGCCGTTAAAATACATTTCCTATCGTAAAATAGAATTGCTGCAAATCTTCACCGCGTTTATGATTCAAACCGTATCCCCAATCAAGTCTTAACGGGAACACAGGCGTTGCAAATCTAATACCAAAACCTACGCCTGATTTTAAATAATATTCGTTATTATCATCGTTGTCCGTACCAAAACTAAAATTAACATGATTTACATCTTTCCAAGTTCCACCGATATCGTAGAAAAAAGCTCCTTGAAGAATGGTTTTTCTCTTTTCCTGAACTATAGGGAACTTATATTCCACATTAGCTACAGTCATTATTTTTCCGCCGTTATAAGGGCCGACTTCTGTTCTATATTTATATCCTCTTATTGTATCGGCACCGCCGACATAATATTTTTCATACAAAGGTACATCGGAAGATTCTCCGTAGCTTTCTATCCATCCGGCATTTATGTTAATAGATAAAACAAATTTCCATATCGTCGGAAAATACCAAGTTCCTCTTATAGAGTTTCTTACATAGTTAACATTCCCGCCGAAAGGTCCACCGGCAACATTAATACCATAAGAGTATCTTGCACCTCTTGATGCATCATAAATATAATCTCTGGAATCATAAATTATTTGAGCTTTAACACTGGAAGTTCTATCTTTAGCAAGGTCAGGATCATTTAATATTTCCTGTTTAAGTTCGTCGGAATCTATATCGTACAATCTAACATATTCATAAGTGTATCCAAACAATAGCGACAACTTATCACTAACTCTTGGGCTTATTGATACGGATCCTCCGAGCCTGCCTTCTCTATAAGCATCGGTTGTATTGTGATAATCTCTTAAACGAACTATATCATACAAAGACAAACCTAAACTCATAGGCTTACCCAAGAACCAAGGTTCTGTCCAGTCTATTTCATAATTCTGTCTTCTCGCACCAAATTCCCATAAAAGGTTAAGTCTTTGTGCTCTTCCAAAAAGATTCATATGCTGCAACTGAATAGACCCGACAAATTTATCAACGGAAGAATATCCTGCACCGGCAGTTATCATTCCGGGTTTACCTTCGGTAATATTGAAGGCCAAATTCATAATATCGTTTGAACCTGTAGGAAGTATATTCGGTTCCGCACCATCAATAAAACCTAAATTATAAATTTTT
>JAFPUA010000105.1 GCA_017413305.1 Candidatus Ruminimicrobiellum caprinum | reverse complement strand
GCGGTACACACACGGAGAAAAAACCTTTTTCAACCGCTTGATCACATAAAACCTTAAAATCATCATATGTCGCATTTGCTTTTAACAATGTGTGGTCTATAATAGAGGAAAAATCTACCATGAATATTTTACCTTATATTCTATTTTTTTCTCTGCTTTTGCAGGGATTTCAATATTAAAAATTATTGTATTTGAATTTTTCTTTATATATTTTTCCGACGAAGATATTATTTTCCATGAAGAATAAGCATTTAAATTTTCTACTATTTCCACTTTTACAGGAACATCTTTTGAATTTTTAACTTTAAATTCTATAGATTCTTCCATATTTTTAGAATTATTGTTTCTTACAACATTGACGGTCATTTTTTCCGCAGTTACATCAAAAGCATTTCCTAAACTTAATGAAATATCTGCTTTTTCCGGGGTATGTTCAATCTTATCCTCTCCGACAAATTCTAAAGCTCTTCCGTCATTTTTGAAAACTCTTACTTTTCCCTTAGGCAGAGGAATACCTAAATTTGATTCTTTGTTATTTTTTAGTACTAAAACAACTTCTACTTTCCCGTTATATTTACTGCCGTTAAAAATATATTTCTTCTCTACAGGCACTTTTTGAGCAGATGTCAATTCTATCTGTTTCTTTTCATTATCTTTCAAAGTTGTTTTTCTGGACAAATTGTAAATATGATATTCGAAGAAAGACTGCTCTTCAAAAGAAGCCTCATCACTTACTGCAGCAGCTTTGTTCACTGCCATTAACATCCTCGGTGATGAATTCCGTTTAACCGTATTTACATCTCCTGCAACCAATTTCAAGTCAGCATCCTTATATGTTGCTCCGGAAATATTATTAATTGTTACCCAAGCATTTAAATCGATATTTTTATCGTTTTTATCCAGCACGGCAACATAATCGGCATTCCATGAAAAGCCTGATGTTTTATAAGACAATTCCATACTTTTTTTACCGGATACTTTACTGTCAACAAGCCATGATATTGTAGGCTTAAGCATCAAACCTTCAGGTAATCCCGAAAGAGAAATTTCTCCCTCGGGATTAATAATTATCTTCTCATTATTTGTTCTTATAATAATTCCACCGTTAACGGCAAGTAAAGTTCCTGTAAGCTGTTCTTTTTTAGAATTCGGAAGTTGTCTTTCTACAGTAATTTCTTTACCTATGTATTTCTGCAACAATTTATTACTATTAACAAGATCATAGTCATAGTTTTGTTCAAGAATCGATATCTTATCCGCATCGGAAACAAATTTAGGAAGTACACTCGTCGGGTCAATCTTTGAGGCGACATCCGAGATTTCTATCTTTTGAGCACCCCTGTTAAGCTCAAACTCTTTTACATCTCTTACAAGAGCAAAATCATCGTTATATACAGTTACTGATGCCGAATATACTAAAATCGGACAAACCAACAAAAATGCAATAAAAAATATTTTTCTCATTTTTTTATTTTTCCTAAATTTTAATTTGTTAAGCTTGCTGTTCTATTTGTGTAATTTTATCTATTCTTTTTTGATGTCTCGTCTCAAAATTCGTTTCAAAAAATATTTTTATCCAAGAACAAATATCATCAACGCTTGCAAACCTTGCTCCGGCACACATAACATTTGCATTATTATGTTGAGCAATAAGCTGAGCAGTTTCTTTGCTCCAACAGACTGCAGCTCTGATTCCTTTAACTTTATTTGCGGCAATAGACATTCCTATTCCTGTCCCGCAAATTAAAATACCTTTATCTGCTTTTTTTAAAGCAACATTTTCTGCCACTTTCAAGGCAAAGTCAGGATAATCACAGCTTGCTGCAGAATCTGTCCCACAGTCAATAACTTCGTTTCCCAAAGATTTAATAAAAGATATTAACTTATCTTTTATTTCTATTCCTGCATGATCACATCCAAATGCAATTTTCATATTTCTTTTCCGGAATTATAATATATATAATTTATCGCCGTTTTTTACTCCTGCGGCATTAGCTTCTTCCATATCCAAATGACATTCCAAAGCCATTTTGTCACTTACTCTTGCAATAACATTATCAAAAACAAGTCCTCTTTCGCCTTCTGTTTTAAGCTTTAAACTGTCACCATTTTTTACTCCGTAAAATTCTGCATCTTTCGTCGTAAAATGGATATGTCTTTTCGCAACTATGCAACCTTCTTTTAAATCTATACTTCCTGCAGGGCCAATAACTTTTATAGGTTCGGAACCTGCCAAATCACCTGACAATCTGATACAAACATTAACGCCAAGCCTAATTGCATCAGTTACAAAAATTTCAACTTGAGTTTGTTTTCTTAACGGTCCTAAAACTCTCACTTTTTCTATAGTCCTTTTCGGACCTTGTATTGTTACGGTTTCATCACAAGCATGTTCACCGGGCTGAACTAAATCTTTAGTCTTTGTTAAAGTGTGTCCTTTTCCAAATAAAATTTCCATATCTTCTTTTGACAAATGAATATGTCTGTTAGAAACATTTGTTAATATAGGAAATTTTGATCTATTTTCGTTCATTTTTTCTTCCTTATTTTGCAAATTTTACCAAAGCTTCAAAATCTTCTGCTTTCAAGCTTGCTCCGCCTACCAAACCACCATCGATATCTTCTTTTTTCATAAGTTCACTTACATTAGAAGGTTTTACTGAACCGCCGTAAAGAATTCTTGTCCCTTCCGCAACTTCACCGTACATTTCACCATATACTTTTCTGATAAATGCGTGAACTTCCTGTGCTTGGTCAGGAGTTGCTGTTTTTCCTGTTCCAATCGCCCAAACAGGTTCATAAGCTATTACAACTTTTGAAGCTTCTTCTTTTGACAAATCTTTAATTCCTTCTCTTACTTGAGATTCTATAACTTTAAATGTTACATTATCTTCTCTTTCTTTTAAAGTTTCCCCTACGCATACTACAGGAATTAATCCTGCTGCCAAAGCTGCCTTAATTTTTTTATTTACGGTTTCATTTGTTTCTCCGAAATATTGTCTTCTCTCGGAATGACCAATTATAACGAAAGTACAGCCGGCATCTGTAATCATATTAGGAGCAACTTCTCCTGTGAAAGCACCTTTTGCTTCCCAGAATAAATCTTGTGCTCCGACATTAATATTAGAACCTTTTACCTCGTTTGCTACGGGATAAAGTGCGGTAAATACAGGGCAAAGTAAAACATCTACATCTTTAACATCTGCAATTTTTCCTTTCAATTCCTTTACCATAGCAACTGCTTCAGGTATAGTTTTGTTCATTTTCCAATTTCCTGCCATCAACGGTTTTCTCATGACTACTTTCTCCTTATTGTTTTTTATTTTTTTGTTTTTTGTATTATATCTAAAAAAACAACTCCTAAAATATTACAATATTTAGAAAGAAAGTGCAAAGAAAAAAGAACACATAGCAAATTTTCTGTTGACTAAAAAATTTTTTTATGATACAATATGCGAGTATTTATTGCCGAGGTGGTGGAATTGGCAGACACGTGAGACTCAAAATCTCAAGTTACTCCGGTGACGTGCGGGTTCAAGTCCCGCCCTCGGCAGATAAAGACAATTAGCAGTAAACAATTAGAAATTAAAGAAACAACCGGGATGAGGTTGTTTTTATTTTTTTTTGTAAGGGAGAAAATTTTATGACAAAAGTAGAACAAGCACAAAAAAATTTTAGAAATGGATACAATTGTTGTCAGTCGGTATTTGCGGCATTTTGTCAAGATTTTGGCATTGATTTAGAAATAGGG
Organism: Candidatus Ruminimicrobiellum caprinum; assembly: GCA_017413305.1. GTDB lineage: Bacteria > Elusimicrobiota > Endomicrobiia > Endomicrobiales > Endomicrobiaceae > Ruminimicrobiellum > Ruminimicrobiellum caprinum. The sequence goes on along the minus strand of JAFPUA010000105.1, from coordinate 380 downwards.
CTAAAACTTACATCAGCTTTTGGTGGCGGTATGGGCGGATTAGGACAAGTTTGCGGAACAGTAACAGCAATGTTTATGATAGCAGGATTAAAATACGGATATACTGACAGTCAAGATAAAATGTTAAAAATGAAACATTATAAACAGATACAGAATTTAGCAAAAGATTTTTCCGATAAATTCGGAAGTATCTTATGTAAGGAACTTTTGAAAACCAATTCAACTGTAAAAACAGAACCCGGTGTTCGGCCATGTGAAAGATTTGTTCTTTATGCGACAGAAATGATGGAAAAACTATAAAAACAGAACAGGCTTGTGAGATTTCTCACAAGCCTGTTCTGCAAATGGTTGCGGGGGCAGGATTTGAACCTACGACCTTC
>JAFPUA010000104.1 GCA_017413305.1 Candidatus Ruminimicrobiellum caprinum | reverse complement strand
TTTATCATATTCAATTATTTTTTTTTTATTTTGTTGTTAAACTTATAATCTTATAAATTCATAAACTCATAAACTAAAAAATCGTCTCGCGATTTTTTATGCGTCGGCAAAAGTTTTTCCGTCGGACAGAGTGATTTTTAGTTTTGTGTATTTACTATGAAAATCTTTTTTTAAACGGTTAAGGTAGCGTTTGCTTTCCCATTTGCACATTGGAAGATCATGAAGCAGATAATTTCCGCAAGTTTCTGCAGTTGTGGCAGGGACTTCTTTTTGTTTAAGAATCCAGTTGAGACAGTCTATTGTTAATTTTCTCATATCTTCAACAGTATATATTCCTGTCATAACAATGTACATACCAGTAAGGCATCCCATTGGCCCCACATAAACAACATCTTCTTTTACTTTAGAATTGCGAAACCATGTTGCCATCAAATGTTCTAAACTGTGCATAGCTGCAGGAGATACTGCAGGTTCTTTATTAGGTTCGGTGATACGTAAATCAAATGTTGTGAAGCCTTTATCCTTTCTTGAAACATATATGCCGGGCTTCAAATGTGTGTGATCAATTGTAAAACTTTGTATAACTTCCATAATATTATTTTCTCCTTATGAAATATTGTTTGTTTGATATTATAATTCTATCACAATATATATTTTTTTTCAACTTTAAAATTTTTCTTGAAAAAGTATCTAAATAAATTATATAATATTACTCAGGCGTAGTCCAAAATGTGCGGTCGCTATAGTTTTTAAGGAGATTGTATGATTATTCTTACAGGTGGTGCAGGTTTCATAGGCAGTTGTTTTTTGTGGAAACTGAATCAAGAAAAAATTGATGATATTCTCGTTGTAGATCATCTTGATAATGGCGAAAAATGGAAAAATCTTGTAGGGAAAAAATTCTATGATTATATGCAGAAGGAAGATTTTCTGCAGGCTGTTAAAGATAAAAAAATTCAAAAGCCGGAAGCAATTATTCATTTAGGTGCTTGCAGTTCTACTACTCAGACCGATGCAAACTATTATATTCATAACAATTTTGAATATTCTAAAACGCTTGCTTTGTGGGCAATGGAATTGGGAATTCCTTTTATTTATGCATCATCAGCAGCCACTTACGGCAACGGAGAAAACGGATATGATGATAAATGTGATATAGATAAACTTGCACCGTTGAATATGTATGGATATTCTAAACAGCTTTTTGATTTGTGGCTGTTAAGGAATAAATATGACGATAAAGTTACAGGAATTAAATTTTTTAATGTTTTTGGTCCTAACGAATATCATAAAGGAACAATGAAAAGCGTTATTTGTAAAACTTACAACGATGTTGCAGAAAAGGGTATAATAAGGTTATTTAAATCCTATAATAGTAAATATGGTGATGGTGATTCTTTGAGGGATTTTGTTTATATAAAGGATGTTGTCGAAGTTATGATGTTTTTGTTGAATAATCCTAAAAATACAGGGTTGTTTAATATCGGTACCGGAAAAGCAAGAAGCTGGAACGATATTGCAAGAGCCATGTTTGCAGCTGTAGGTAAAAAAACAAATATAGAATATTTTGATATGCCTGAAATTTTAAGAGGGAAATATCAATATTTTACCGAAGCAAAAATGGATAAAATCAGACAGGCAGGTTGCAATCATAAATTTATGGAACTTGAAGATTCAATAAAAGATTACTGCAGCTATTTAAAAAATTCATCATATCTATAAATTTTTTACAATTATAAATTGTAAATTGTAAATTGTAAATTGTAAATTATAAATTATAAGTTGAGGTTGTTATGGATTTATTAAAAAAAGTATTAAGCTTAAAGGATAAATCAATTTTAGTTGTCGGTGACACTATGGTTGATAGATTTATTTGGGGAAAAGTTTCCAGAATTTCTCCGGAAGCGCCAGTTCCTGTTGTTGAAGTAAAAAACGAAACCGAAACTCTCGGCGGTGCAGGAAATGTTGCAAGCAACATTACATCTTTAGGTGCAAAATCGTATATTGTTACCGTTGTCGGTGATGATCTTAATGGTCTGCGTATGAAAGAAATGCTTGAGGAAAAAAATATAAATACTGACTATATCGTCGTAGATCAGCATAGGCCTACTACATTAAAGACAAGAATTATTGCATCTAACCAGCAGGTTGTAAGAGTAGATAAAGAAATCAAGGGTGCTTTTTCCGGACAGACAGAACAAAATATTTTAAAAAGTATTGACGATATTATGAAAAAAGTTGATGGCGTAATAATTTCCGATTATGCAAAAGGTATTGTTACCGATAAAGTATTGAAAAAAATTATTACCCTTGCAAAAAAGAAAAAAATTCCCGTAACCGTCGATCCTAAAGTTGAAAATTTTAAAAAGTATAAACATATTACCTGTATGACTCCTAACACGAAAGAAGCTATCGAGGGTATGAATGCCCAGCATCAGGGAATAAAAACAGATGCCGATATAGCAAATCTCGGTAAGAAAATATTAAAACTTTTACAGTCGGACTCAGTCCTCATTACACGAGGGGAAAAAGGTATGACTGTTATCGAGAAAAAGAAAATTACACATATTCCTACAAGAGCAAAAGAAGTTTATGATGTTACTGGTGCAGGTGATACCGTTATTGCAACGATGACACTTGCTTTAGCTGCAAAATGGAACCTTGTTGAAGCTGCAGAAATAGCAAACTTTGCAGCCGGTGTTGTGGTTGGTAAAGTTGGTACAGCAACAGTTACCGTCGAAGAAATTATCAGAACGATAAAAATCTTCAACGGCAGAGAATAAATTTTTAAAGTTGGCAACTGTTTACGCGACGAAAGATTTTGAATTTATACAAGACGACAGCGAGCCGCAGTGTACAACTGGACAAGGTACATAAGGCGAGTTGCAACACAGTAGAAATTCAAAAGGTAAGTCGCAATAGAGGATTAAAATGAAAATTGCAATAATAATTCCGGCAAGATTTGCTTCCAGTCGTTTCCCGGGGAAGCCATTATATTTAATCAATAATAAACCTCTTATTTTACATGTGGTAAATAAAGTTTCTAAATGTAAAAATATAGATTGTGTTGCAGTTGCTACCGACGATAAAAGGATTTATGATGTTGTTAAGAAGGCAGGCTATAATGTTTTTATGACGCCTGTGAACTTAAAAAGCGGTACAGACAGAGTAGCATATGTGGCAAAAAAATATCTTTCGAAATATAATGCTTTTATAAATGTTCAGGGTGATGAACCTTTGATAGATACAAAACTTGTAGAAAAAATGGCAGAAGAATTTAAGAAGGATAAAAAACTTGAGTATTTAACTGCTGCATACAAAATGAAGTCGACTGATGATATTAATAATCCTAATACTGTAAAAGTTGTTTTTGATAAAAATATGTATGCATTATATTTTTCTCGCTATCCTATACCATTTGTCAGAGATGAAAAGAATAAAAACAAAGTTTCTTATTATAAACATATCGGGGTATATGGTTATACAAGAAAATTTGTTTGTGAATTTACAAAGTCTAAACAAACCACGCTTGAAATAGCAGAAAGTCTTGAACAGCTTCGTGTATTAGAGCAGGGGAAAAAGATAAAAATTATCATTTCAAAAAAAGACTTTCACGATGTGAATGTATTAGAAGATATTAAAAAAGTCGCTAATCAACTGTAAAGTTTTCGATTGATATAAAATTTTTCACTGAGTTTGCGGCGAGCTTTGCAATATCTTCAAGATTCATTCTATACTCACCTTCAGTTCCATCTGCCATATCTGAAATTGCCCTAATAACTAAAAACGGTATTTTGTTCCTAACTGCAGTTTGTGCAACAGCAGCACCTTCCATTTCTACGGCAATAGCATTAAAAGTTTTATTTATTTCTTCTTTCTGTTTCTTGTCGGAAACGAATATATCTCCCGAAGCTATAACACCTTTATAGTATTTTGTTTCAGTCATTTTTTTGTTTAATAAATCTTCAAAAGTTTTTAATAGTTTTTCATCACATAAATATTTTGTAGGGCTTTTCCTGTCTTCTCCTAAAAACATATATCCCTTTGCATAGCCTAAAAATGTTACATCAAAATCATGCTGAACAAGATATTCCGCAATTACGATATCTCCTATTTTTAAGCCTTTGCCAAGTCCACCGGCAACACCTGTGTTTATTATCGTGTCGGGATGAAATGTGTCGATAATATACTGGGTGTTTATTGCAGCATTAACTTTGCCCATACCGCTTTGTGCCAATATTATAAATTTGTCATTAATATTCCCTGTAAATGTTTTTAAATCTTGATAAGAAATTTCTTTTAAATCAGTTAAACATTTTTTTATTTCATCAATTTCACAGCTCATTGCTCCGATAATTGCTATTTTTTCCATTTTTTTCTCCAAGTATTATTTTATAAACAGATATTATACAAATAAAAAATTTTTTTGTAAAATAAAATTATATTAAGCTAAATTTTTCTTTAAAATTTTTCACAAATATTGTAGAATATATATTCAAGAATTATTTTTTTGGGAGGTTTTCAAATGTTAGGAACATTTAAGTATGCTAACCCAACAAGGGTATTTTTCGGAGAAAAAGCACTTTCTTATTTGTCTAAAGAATTAAAAAACTACGGAAATAATATAATGCTTTGTTATGGTGGTGGTTCCATTAAGAAAAATGGAATTTATGACGATGTAATGAGAGTTTTAAAAGAGGCCGAAAAAAATGTTTTTGAAGATCCGGGGGTAATGCCCAATCCTACAGTAGAAAAATTATACGAAGGTTGTAAAATAGTAAGAGATAATAATATTGATTTGATTTTGGCTGTAGGTGGCGGATCAACCATAGATTATGCAAAAGGTGTTTCTGTGTCTGCATATTGTAAAGAAGATCCTTGGACAAAATATTATTTAAAAAATGGAAAGCCTGAAGATAAAATAGTTCCTGTAGGCTGCATTCTTACTATGGTCGGAACAGGTTCTGAAATGAATGCAGGTTCTGTTATAACAAACCATAAAGATAATTTAAAAATCGGCAGAGTTTTCGACGATAATGTAATGCCGAGATTTGCAATACTTAATCCAAAATACACTTTTACCGTTCCTAAATATCAAATGGTTGCAGGAATTTATGATGCATTTAATCATATTTGTGAACAGTATTTTTCAGATACGGACGATAATACCAGTGACTATATTTCAGAAGCCCTTATGAAATCTTTAATAACAAGTTCTCGCATAG
>JAFPUA010000103.1 GCA_017413305.1 Candidatus Ruminimicrobiellum caprinum | reverse complement strand
CTTTACGGCCTGTTTTTCTATTTCCAGTTGTCTTATTTTTCTTTCGACAGTATCAAGTTCTGTAGGCATAGAATCTATTTCTATTCTTAATTTACTTGCCGCTTCGTCCACCAAATCTATAGCTTTATCGGGTAAAAATCTGTCGGTGATGTATCTGTTACTTAAAGAAGCCGCCGCAACAAGTGCGGAATCTTTTATTTTTACACCGTGATGAACTTCATACTTTTCTTTTATTCCTCTAAGTATCGCAACGGTATCTTCCACCGACGGTTCACCCGTGTAAACCGTTTGGAATCTTCTCTCAAGAGCTTTGTCTTTTTCAATATACTTTCTGTATTCATCAAGAGTTGTCGCACCTATAAGTTTCAGTTCACCTCTTGCAAGAAGCGGCTTTAACATATTTCCTGCATCCATTGCACCCTCAGTAGCACCTGCACCCACTATCGTGTGAATTTCATCGATAAACAAAATTATTTTACCCTGTGCAGCCTGTATTTCTTTAAGCACGGCTTTCAATCTATCTTCAAATTCTCCTCTGAATTTTGCACCGGCAATTAAAGAACCTAAATCCAGCTCAATAACTTTTTTATCTTTAAGCGTTTCCGGAACATCACCAGAAACTATTCTCTGTGCCAATCCTTCGACGATGGCTGTTTTACCTACGCCCGGCTCGCCGATAAGAACAGGGTTGTTTTTAGTTCTTCTTGAAAGTACCTGTATACTTCTTCTTATCTCTTCGTCTCTGCCGATAACCGGGTCAAGTTTTCCTTTCTTGGCAAGAGCAGTTAAATCTTTACCGTACTTTTCCAACGCCTGATACTTATCTTCGGGGTTTTGGTCTGTTACTCTGTTATTTCCTCTGATAGATACCAAAGAATTTAACACTTTTTCCTGTGTTATTCCGTATTTGTTCAGAATTTTCGTTACTTCCAAATCTGTAAAACTTATTATCGCAAGGAAAATATGTTCTGTAGAGACATATTCGTCTTTCAAATCTTTGGCAATTTTTTCCGATACGGTAAAAATTTTGTTTAAGTCCGCATTAAGGTACGGCGTTGCACCCTGCACTTTCGGTTTTGCTTCAATTAGTTTTAAAACATCGTTTTCTATTAACGGTTTTAAATCCTGCTCAACTGCAGATAATTTTTTAATTATCGTGCTTACTATTCCCTGTTCCTGCTTGATTAAGGCATATAACAGATGTTCGACACTTATTTCCTGATTACCGTACTGAACGGCAATATCTTGCATATCTGCAAGCGCCTCTTGAGATTTTATTGTAAATTTTGAAATATTCATTTCTTTTACCTCCTATTTTAGCACTCTTATTATCTAAGTGCTAATTATAGCACAAGTTTATAAATTTGTCAAGAGCCAATAAAAAAATCAGACGAGAAATCTTATCCCCGCCTGATTTTTAATGTATATTAAGAATTATTATTTATCTAAAATAATTTTTATAATAGAAATAATTTTGTCTTTTTCCTTTTGAGGAATTTTAGCCAATAAATTAGAAAATTCTTTATTTATTGCTTTATTTTTTATATCATCAACATTTTTAAACAATTCTTCAAGACTTATTCCTAACGTTTTGGCAATTTTATATAAAGTTTCCAAAGAGGCAACAGTTTTTCCTGTTTCAATTCTTGCCAAAAAAGACCAGTCCATATTTATCTTAAAAGCTAAATCTTCTAAAGTTAACTTCTTTGCCTTTCTAACAAATCTTATTTTCTGCCCGATATTTTCATATATTTTTTGCATTTCTTTTTGTTTCATATAATATCTCCTATTTTTGTTATATTATTATAATAGCAAGTTAAGAAAGATTTTAATATTTAATAAATAACCAAAACATTGACAATATAACCAAAATAAGCTATAATATTTAAAATAAACAATAAATTTATATTCGTGACAAGGAGGATATAATGAAAAATAAAAAAGGTTTTTCTTTAGCAGAAGTAATAGTAACAATGATGATAATTATTACTCTATCGTTAATATCTTTCCCTATTTATAGAGGAAAAAACCATACTTCAGTAAAACTTGCAGAAGGGTATGCATTACTTGGAACAATAATAGATGCTCAGGTGGCTTATTACAACGAATACGGAAACTTTTTATCAACATTACAATCAAGCACACATACTTATGGTTCTAATTCTTGGACAATGGAAGAACCTATTTTTGGAATAAATATAAGAAACAATAGATATTTTACAAATTTTACTATTGACGTATTTCCTTTATCTCACAATACCCCAAGTAAATATACTTTTACGGCAGCAGTTAAAAGTGCTACTGCAGGAACGATTTCTATGATATACAATTTAACCCAAAAATATGAACCGGTAGTTAGCGGGGTGTAGAGTTGGATAAAAATATTCGGAACGAAACATAGCATCGCTCCGTAGAAGACAGAGTTGTTTTTTTAACTCTGTCTTCTTTATTAACTTAATATTATACAAAATGATATCCTTATTTTAACATAAAATATGTTAAAATATCCCTTTTTTTTAACATAAAATTGTTAAAACAACCCTTGATTTTATCCAAAAAATAAATTATAATATATAAAAATGGCAATTTATAATTAAAAAAAGAGATACCGCATCAAGTGCGGTATGACATAGTGAGGGAATCAATGAAAAGAGATATAGAAAAAGATTTTATAAAATGGGCTCAAAACAAAAATAGAATGCCTTTAATTATTAGAGGGGCAAGGCAAGTAGGCAAAAGTTATATTGTAGAAAATTGTCTTAAAAATTATTTTAAAAATATAATAGTTTGCAATTTTGAATTTACTCCGGAATTAAAAAATTGTTTTGATACATTGGATCCAATAACAATAGTAAATAAAATACAATTACTGCTAAATGTTGAAATTACAAAAAATTCACTGTTGTTTTTAGATGAAATTCAGGAATGTCCACAAGCTATAATGTCTTTAAGATATTTTAAAGAAAAATTGCCCGAACAGGCAGTTATTTGTGCAGGTTCTCTTTTGGAGTTTGCTATGAATAACGAGAATTTTTCGATGCCTGTAGGTCGAGTAAGTTTTATATATGTTCAACCTTTATCTTTTGGTGAATTCTTATCTGCCGTTGGACAAGATAAATTAAGACAACATTTAAAGAAGATATCTTTGGATAATCCGCTGGAAGAGATGTTTCATAAAAAATTGATTGAACTTCTGAAAATATATTTAGTTACAGGAGGTATGCCTGCTGTTGTTCAAGAATATATCAATACAAAAAATATAAATTCAGTATTAAAAATACAGAATTATTTGCTTACGACTTATAGAAATGATTTTGGAAAATATTCTAAAATAAGTAAAAGGCAGCATCTCGAAAAAGTTATGAATTTTGTTCCGCGTTTTATCGGACAAAGAGTAAAATATTCAACAATAGATTCTGATGTTCGCTCTGAATATTTAAAAGAAGCAATTTATTTACTTTCTCTTGCCGGGATAATAAAACAAATTTTTTCTACTGCTGCATCAGGCTTACCTCTACAAAGTGAAATAAATGACAGTAAATTTAAATTAAATTTTTTAGATGTTGGCTTAATGCAAAATGTTGCAGGGCTATCGGAAGAAATTGTTAATAGAGATATAATGCAGATAAATAATGGTGCGGTTGCTGAGCAATTTGTTGGACAAGAGATATTAGCATATTCCGATCCAAACAGAGAAAACAACCTATATTTTTGGGGTAGAGAAAAAAAAGGTAGTATGGCTGAAGTTGATTTTGTTACAACATACAATGCCAATATTATTCCTGTGGAAGTAAAATCCGGCACGACAGGCAGTTTAAAATCTCTTAAACTTTTTATGGAAGAAAAGAAGGCTAAAATTGCGCTCCGCTTTTGTATGCAAGAGTTATCTTTTTATGATGGAATATTATCAATTCCTTTGTATATGGTAAGCGAAACAGACCGATTGTTGAGTCTTTTCAAATTTTTTTAACCTAAAAAAAACTTGAAAATTTAGTTAATAATTGGTATAAATATATCCGTTGTGAAAATGCGTCATTAGCTCAATTGGTAGAGCAAACGGCTCTTAACCGTTAGGTTATAGGTTCGATTCCTATATGACGCACTTTGATTGAAGAGACTCTTTCCGAACATTCTGCAGTATGCAACCAAGAGGTAGGAAAACAGCCACTCCTCATAAAAGATTGACAAATTGATCAATATATACTTAAATATATGTGTAAGCCGAAAGGCTTGCATTTAAAAAAGTCCTCTTAGGACTATAAACAATAAGGAGTAGAAGTAAATGGCACAAGGTAAAGTAAAATGGTTCAACGACCAGAAGGGTTATGGATTCATTTCCAACAATGACGGATCAGGAGATGTTTTCGCACACTATTCTGCAGTTCAGTCAGAAGGTTTCAAATCTCTTTCTGAAGGCGACAATGTAGAATTTGATGTTGTTGAATCCGAAAAAGGACCTAAAGCAGCTAATATAAAGAAAATATAATTTTTTATAGTTATAGCTAGCAATATGAACGCTCTGTTTATTTTTTAAGCAGAGCGTTTTTTTAAGGAAAAAGATATGAAAGAGAAAAAAATACTAAGACTAATTCTTAAAATATTAATCGGATGTTTGCTCTGTCTTTGGGCACTTATTTTGGCACTTCATTTTACTTTTAGCTATGTAGCTTCTCTACCAAGCACAAAAGAAAAAATAGTTTCTGCGGTAAAAGAACAGCTTAACGCCGATATAAGTATCGGCTCTATGTCTGCCGGAATTTTTGATATAAAAATAACCGATGTTTCTCTTACTGTAAATGGCAACAATGTTTCCAGTCTTGATGTAATATATGTAAATTTCTCCTTGAAACATTTAATTAAAGGTCATGTAAGAATAAACAATATTATTATAAACAATTTTAACTTAACAATAATTAAAGATAAAGACGGCAATTATAATTTTGATCCGATATTGCAAGCGCCTGCGTTCAAAGAAGATGAAAACAAAAAAGAAGAAAAGAAGAAGAAAAAAACAGATGAAGAAGATGACGATGTTTTTGATATATTGATAAAGAAAATAAATTTTAATGATTTTAATATTTATTACATCGACGAACAAGAAAACATTTCTGCAAGTATAAACAGGCTGCAATTTACGGCATATGACATTAATCTAGAAAAGCCTTTTGATATTTTTATTTACTTTAATATTTTATTTAAGAATAAAGATTTTAATATAGAAGATTTGCATATATCATTATCTTCAACGATAAACATTAATTCATTAAAATTACCTGAAGCAAATGTTTTAGTAAAAAATTTTATAGTCAGACTAAAAAATTCTGTCATTAAAACTTCCGGGAATATATTAGATTTTGAAAATCCTAAAGTAGAATTAAACACAAAAATTTTAAATTTATCATCGGAAAGTTTGAAAGGTATTGCCGATGTTCCGGCTTTTTTAATACCTGAAATAGATATTGAAACTAAAATAAATTCTACTTTAAATGAAAGTTTATTAAATATTGAAAAATTCGTGATAAATGTTTTGGATTGTAATGTTGTTGCAGACGGAAATATAAATTATGCAAAAGATCTTAAATATGATATTAATGTTGTAATAAAATTTATATTAGACAAAATCACACAGACTGTTGACATGCTAAAACCTTACAAGGCTACCGGAGAAATTCAAAGCAAATTAAATATAACAAACGAATCTTCAGTAGTTTCCGGAAATATTTCTATTATAAATATTGCGGCATTTTTACCTCAGTTCGGTAATGTTAATGAAATAAATTCAGATATAGCAATAAAAAATATAGACGATATAAATATGCCGTCTCTTACAGGAAAAATAAACTCTTACCCATTTGTAAGTTCGGCATCGTATTTGGCTAACGAAAAAAAAGGTAAACTAAAAGCTAAATTCTTTGCGGACAGAATTTACGGCAAAATGTCTAAAGAATACGAAGCTCAACAGAAAAAACTTCAAGAAGAAAAAGATAAACAGGCAAATATGCAAAATATTTCCAAAGAGATTAACAAAAACAAAAAAGATACTAACGAACAAAATATAAAACAAGAAACACAGAAACAGAAAACACAGACCATTCAAAAGGAAATAAAAACTCCGGTCAAACCAATAGATGTAGAGGTTTATTTTAAAGCAAATCATATAAATGTCCCTTACTTTGTGGGTAAAGATGTTAAATTTACAATGAATATGAAAAATGTTACACCGGATCTCGATAGTCTTGAAGGAAATATCAGCTTATTAACTGCCGATGGGACTATCAAAGACATTTATAAGTTAACAGAATCGAATGCATTAATGAAAGGAATGTTTTTATCTTTAAGAATAGTAAGTAATGTAGTAAATGCTTTAAATGTTTTAGATATTTTACATTCTATAGGAAGCGCCGTAGTTTCTTCCAAAGAAAAAAAATCCGAATCGGAAATGACCGACGAAGATTCTGCGAACAGAAAAGAAAAACTGGATGGCCAAATAGATTTCTTATCGTTTATTACCGCAATGACATTTAAAGAAGGTAAAGGCGTATTTAAGAATTGTTCTTTTGTATCGAACTTAATGTCATTCAAAGTCGCCGGCAATATTGATTTTAAAGAAAATCTCGTTGATATGGCTGTAAATGCCGCCCCAGGAAGACACGAAGAAAAAGAAGGTATTATGCCTTTGAAAATGAATATTACCGGAACAACCGACGAGCCAAGTGGTTCCTTGAGTGTATTAGGGAGTATAAGCACATTGGTTGGTGATGCTTTAACTAAAAATATTGTATCGGGGAATTTAAAAGCAGGCTTTACAAAGTTGCTCGGCTTGAAAAAGTATGATGAAAACGGCAACGATATTGTTGGACCTGAAACCAAAGATAAAAAGAAAAAGAAGAAGAAAAAATAAACATATAAATACAAAAACACACTGAGTTTAAATAAAAACTCAGTGTGTTTTTTATTTTACAAATTACATTTTTTCAAAAACATCTTTTCCAACGCTGCATACAGGGCATACCCAATCTTCCGGAAGTTTATCAAATGGTGTTCCGGGCGCTATTCCATTATCAGGATCTCCCTTTGCCGGGTCATACTCATAACCGCAAACTGTGCATTTAAATTTTTCCATTGTTTTCTCCTTACAAGAGTTTCCTATATTGTAGCAAAAAATGTTTAAGTATTCAATTACTTACTTTCGTGATATTCCTGTTCGGTATTTACAGACCAAATATTTTCTTTTTCTTTTTTACCTTTTATAATATTATCAACAGCTGTAATTGCAGTAAGCATTGAATGATCCATATTGTTATATTTATGCATACCATTTCTTCCTATAAGAAAAAGATTTTCATATTTATTTACAAAGTTTTTGATTACATAAAATTCTTTATATGTTCCAAAATATCCCGGATAAGCTTTCGGTACTCTTACAATACAGCCGTCCAGAACATCTTCT
>JAFPUA010000102.1 GCA_017413305.1 Candidatus Ruminimicrobiellum caprinum | reverse complement strand
TCGGAAAGTCTGGCGATATTTTGATTATAAGATTTTTCATCTTCAACACCTTTTAAGAAATCTTTCTTATCGTTTAAAATTGCATAATATTCCGCACCTGTTAATGTACCTGATTTTAAAAGGTTTTCTAAAACCGTTTTTTTGTACGAAGGATTTAAATGAGAAAATACGCCAAAATCAGGCGTACCGATACCGCCTTCAACATAAACATTTGAAATATTATATTTTTCACAAAGCTCGTCAATAATATTGTAAATATTTTTTTGAACGGAATAGTCGCAATGTAAATCTTGAATATTTATAACAACGGTATCACTGCCGGAATTGTTATAAGAAATAACTTTACCGTATTTATCGGAAACAATTGTTTCTTGTATATTGTTATTTTGTGCTTGTATGGCATCAACGATATTTTGCGAATTTTTCGGAACATTCGCAAATACGCTCGGTGACACTATCATCATCGTAAAACATACTGCGGTGACGACGGCACATATTTTTTTAAGAAACAAAGCCATATTTACCTCTATTTTCACAAAACATTTACAAAAATTTTATTAAATTTTTACACGACAAATGCGGCAAAGGGCATATACCCTTTACCGCATTGATTGTTTGTATTATGCTGCAGCCATGATAGCTGATATACCATCCAACGACGATATTGCTGAAGTACCGAACAAATCTTTCTCCGGCAATATTGTATCTATTGTAAGTATCAACTTTATCAAACCTTCCAATGTCATTGTGTCTGCTGCTGCATTTTCTATCTTTATTGTCATTGCTTCATATTTCCACATTGACAACACTTCTTTAGCGAGAGCAGAATTATTTAACAACTGAGAAACTGAACCGGAAGCGTTTATTTCAGCACTCTTTACTTTCTCATTAATTTCAGTTACACTAAGACCTTCTACCATCATTAGAAGCGATGCACTTACAAGTATCTCATAATTAGAACCTGTAGTTCTAACATTTTCAGGAATTATATTTCTGTCAACTTCGGCTATCATAGCTCCTATAACAAACTCTCTCAACTTATTTGATTCTTTTCCGTATTCTTTATATACTTCCTCTGTAAATATCTCTTTTATCTTTTCTTCTGAAATATTTTCGCCTTTTAAGAATTCTTTAATGTTTGCAACGCTATTACCATCTCTAAATAACTCTTCCAAGTCTTTCTGCATTCCAAAATATCTTGGAGTTTTCTCCGCATTCCTTACAACATTATTATCTACCATAAATGTCTTGCTGCAGATTTTTACGCCAATACTCTTTAATACTTCAACAATATTCGCATCTTTATTTTCAACATTGGAAGTTACTCTTAACACAACTTTAGCTTTGTTCATTAATTTATCAAAGTCACTCTTTTTATTTTCATCAAGATATATATCGGCATCAACAACAAGTTCTATCTGATGTCCGCTTACATAGTCAACAATTTCTTTTCTATTGGCATCGTTATCAAGTATTGCAGATTTATCTTTGCTTCCTTGATCTTTGCTAAAGTCAAAAGATATTGTCGGTATCGTCTTGAACGAAAGTTTATTTATTGCAGTAATACTGTCATCAAGAATCTTTACATTTCCTAATGTATAATTCTTAACAACTACTCTTACGCCTGATAAACCGGCCTGAGCATATTTCTCCAAGATATCCGTTTCCGTTGTTATATCTTCCGAACTAACTTCAAGTATCACATCAAAACCATGTTCCGCAATAAACCTAATTGTTTCCTCATTGATATTCTTTCTGCTCTTCTGAGACAATATAACTGATGTTATACCTGCATTACCCATAGTTCTTAACCTCTGAGCAATATCTGTTTTTTCCGTTATATTAAAGTATGTTTCCTGTCTGTGTGCAGATCTGTAACCGTTAGAAACTCTCGTTCTGAATAATCTGTTAAATTCCAAATCATTGTAGTTAAGTTCGTTTTCTCTGATGGACTTAATATCTTTAACAATTGTTTCTTTAAGTCCTTTCAAATTCAATTTCCCGATATTTTTTGTAGTCATCGTACTGTCTTTGTCAAAACCGGTAAACTCTTTATTGAACAGAACTTTCATCATCTTCTTTTCTACCTGAAGGTCTGATATAAAGTCATTCATCGCAACAACCTTTGCAGCAGCAAGAATATGTGTTCTTGTTTCTTCATCGAAAAGACTTAATATTTCTTTGAATCCTTTATTCAAATACGGATTCAATTGTAAATTGCCCTCTTCATCGACAGAAGCCATGATATTAAACTTTAATTTCTGACCTCTTGTATTTAAAATGTAACCATCTTTATCAATTATAGCTTTCACTTTGCCTTTATCGTTCAACACTTCTATTGTCCCGTCAGAAGTTTCTCTGAAATTGTTACTTCCGAATTTTATTATATTTTCTCTGTCTTCAGCACTTACGATAGTTTCGTTTATAACATCTACTTTGATTC
>JAFPUA010000101.1 GCA_017413305.1 Candidatus Ruminimicrobiellum caprinum | reverse complement strand
ATCATCCAAAGGGGTTATTTCAACATTGTTTTCAAACATATGAAGCATTGGAAAAAATTCTTATAAATATTGATAAATATTTCTCTAAAACAAAAGATACTTTATTAAAACAACTTAATGAAAATTATTCGGAATATGTTACAGCAAAAAGTCTTTTAAAATTTGCCGCATTATTTCATGACTGTGCTAAACCCGAATGCGCTAAGAAGATGGACAATAAAATGAGATTTTTAGGGCATGAACATCTTGGCGCCAAGAAAACTGCTCAAATTATGAAAAGTTTAAAAATGAGCAAAAAGGAAATCTCTTTTGTTAAACATATCATTGCAGAACATATGAGGCCTTCTAACTTAACTAAAGCACCTGTTGTTACAATTAGAGCACAACACAGATTGTTTAGAGATTTAAAGGAACGCACGCCTGACATATTAATTCTTGCAATGGCAGATTGGCACTCATACAGAAACTTAAAGGTTAAAGTATATCCTGCCAAAGTTTTAAAACAACAGGAAAAAACTGTTGCCGAAATAATATTTAATTATTTTGATTTTATTAATAAAAAACCTAAAGTTAAAATTATAGATGGCAACATCTTAATGAAAGAATTTAAGCTAAAGCCGGGCAAAATTATCGGAGATTTATTAAGTCATATAAATGCACTCTACGACGATGGGAAAATAAAAGATAAAAGGCAAGCACTGTTCTTTGCCAAAAGTCAGTTGACAGCTTTAAAGAAAAAATATAAAATAAAGTAGAAATGCGGGTATAGTCTAGTGGTAAAACCCGAGCTTCCCAAGCTCGTGATGTGGGTTCGATTCCCATTACCCGCTTTTTTTAATGCGAGGAGTCTTTTTATGCTGATAACCTTAATTATTTTAGTAATTATAAACTTAATAATTTTGATTTATTTGTTAATTTCAAAAAATAATACTCTCCTTGAACAAAAACTAAATGAATTTAAAAAAGATTTCAAAGAGGAATTTTCCCAAAATAGAAAAGAAACCTCAGAAAACGAAAGAGCATCCAGAAAAGAATCTCAAGAAACATTAATGAACTTTCAAAATGCTATCAACACAAAGCTTGATACTCTTTCTAAAAACACACAAGAATCTTTAGATAGACAAAAAGAATCCGTTCAAACAAGTTTAAAAAATATTCAAGAATCTAACGAAAAAAAACTTGAACAGATGAGAATTACCGTTGATGAAAAGCTTCATGCAACATTAGAAAAACGTTTAAATTCTTCCTTTGAAATGGTTAGCAAACAGCTTGAAGCAGTACAGAAAGGTTTAGGTGAAATGCAAAGCATTGCAAACGATGTGGGTGGATTAAAAAGAGCTTTAACTTCCGTAAAAACTGCAGGAACTTTGGGAGAAGTTCAGTTGGAAGCCCTTTTAAGTCAAATTCTCTCGCCTTTCCAATACGAAAAAAATGCTCATCCTAACCCGTCAAACCCGTCGGGCGTTGTAGAATTCGCCGTAAAAATACCGTCTAAAGAATCTGAAGATAAATTTATTTATTTGCCTATAGACTCCAAGTTTCCTACTGCAGTTTATGATAAATTGTTACAAGATTATGAACTTGCAGATAAAAATGCAATTGAAAGCGATAAAAAGCGTTTAATAACGGATTTAAGAAACTTTGCAAAAGATATAAAAACAAAATATATTGAAGTACCATATACAACCGATTTTGCTGTTATGTTTTTACCGTTTGAAGGTTTATATTTGGAAGTTATTCGTATTCCGGGAATTATTCAACAGATACAAAACGAATTTAATATTACAGTAGCAGGCCCTACCACATTGGGCGCATTTTTAAACAGTTTGCAAATGGGCTTCAGAACACTTGCAATACAGGAACAAACTGATAATGTTTGGAATATTCTCCGTGCTGTAAGAACGGAGTTCGGCAAGTTTGGTAATGTTCTTGATGCAACTAAAAAGAAATTGGAAAGTGCCGCAAAAGAAATTGATAATGCCGGTGTTCGTACAAGAGCTATAGAAAGAAAACTAAGAGATGTGGAAGCATTGCCATCTAACGAAGAAGATTCTCTTCTTGAATTATAGAATCTTTTTCATAAGCACAGCACTTTCGCCATTCTTATAATATTTTTCTCTTATATTATATTTTTCAAAGTTAAAATTTTTATACAAAGCAATTGCAGGAATATTCTTTTCGCCAACCTCAAGAAAAATAGTTTTAATGTTTACCCTTTTCATTTTTTCTATAGTTTCTTTCAATAGCAATGTTCCGTATTTCTGCCCTTTAAACTTATTATCGATAACAATATTTAATATTTCAGCCTCATCAATAACAGTATGGTATACAATATATCCTACAATTACATTATCAACAAATAAAACATTAAAATTTCCGTCTGTAAAGTTTAGTTCGTTAATAAATAATTGTTTATTCCAATTGTAAGAGGAACTGCTTTTATCAATCTCACAGATTCTATCAATATATTTAATTAAACATTTTTTTATTTCTATCATAACAAATATTATATAAAATTTTTCTATTATAAACAAAAAAATCGAGGTATCTAAGCCCTCGACTCCATTAAATTGCTGTTAATTATAAATTGTAAATTATAACTTATAAATTGACGTTTTTTGCTTTCTCTTTATAAAAAGCAACTTGCTCTTCCAAGAATTTTATCTTTTCTCTGAGCATCTTTATTTCTTCTCTATCTTTATAATTAATATTTACTTTTTCTTTTTTTATATCTTTAACAAAGATATTTTCTATCTCTTCTTCACTTATGTTAAATATTTTTGCCATTTTAGAAATCATATCTAAAGATGGTTTTTTTTCTTTTCTGCACCATGTGGAAACAGATGTATCAGATACATCAAGCATTTTAGCCAATTTTCTTTGGCTTCCGGTAAATTTACCATTGTTAATTTCTTTTAATAATTTAATAATTCTTTTATCCATTTAAAAATCTCTTAAAAAACTATTGACTTATTTTATGAAATATCTTATAATATACTTAAAATAAACTTAAATAAACTTAAATAAACTATATATTTTGCTCTTTATATGAATAAAATTTAATTAAAGCAAATTCCTAAAAATAGCCGAGCGAGCTAAAAACATAGCGTTAGCCCGGTTCTAGATATCTAGTAACATTTTTATCTTCTCGGCTATTATACAAAAAATTTTTTCACATATCAAGCAAAAAATAAAATAAGAGGGGACAGTATGAACAACAACATTAAAGCTTTTACCTTAGTAGAGTTAGTAATAACAATATCCATAATCGCGATATTATCAACGATATCGACTGTAATTTTTAGGAATTACACATTAGAAGCTAAAAAAGCAGAAGGATATACACTTATTGCAAAAATTCGTGACGCACAATTAAGTTATTGTTCGGAATATGGAAATTTTTTATCTGCTAATGCAGATACAAGTTTCCAACCTGTATTAAATATAAATTCTATGACCAATAAATATTTTACAAAATTTAATGCAGGTTATGGTGTAAATGATTATGCTTTTACCGTACGAGTGGCTAGTACTAAAGTTGGTGCTTTAACTTGTACGTATGATATCACGGTTGGTTCTACAATAAAATAATTAAAATTTATAGTGGGAGTATTATATGAACAAAAACAATGAAGCTTTTACATTAATAGAATTGGTAATGACCATAGTAATTATAGTTATTTTGTCTTCTATAGCTGCTCCTCTTTATAACGGATATACAGCAAAAGCAAAGTATGCAGAAGGATATGCCACAATTTCAAGAATAATAAGAGCAGAAGAAGCTTATCGTGCAGAATATGGTAATTTTTATATTCATAATTATTATTGGCAAGCACAAATAATGAATGATACTTCAGATTATGATCCTAT
>JAFPUA010000100.1 GCA_017413305.1 Candidatus Ruminimicrobiellum caprinum | reverse complement strand
ATTTTTGCAACGATTTCCGGCTCTAAAGTTTGATTAATACCATAATTGTAAATTAAGCTCAGAGATTCAAAAAGTTCCGGTAATGCGTCGCTGTACAAGTTTTTTGAAATGTATTCGTTTGCTTTAGCGTATCTGTTGGTAAGATTTTGTTTTAATTGTTCATATTCTTTCGCAAGACGGGCTTTTTCTGCTTCATAATCTTTTTTATTATATTCTACCAGAGCATGAACAGTATAAGATTTTTTTCCACCGTCATTATATTTTTCAAAATAAACATCTTTTACTTTTGTATTAAGAACACGAACTTTTGAAGTTTTTGTTTTTGTTCTGGAATCTATGAAAGAGCCTGTTTCGGTTATAATTTTTTCCGTATTTACGGACATTGTAAGATCCAAACTTTCAACAGCTTGTGTAAGTGCATCGTTAATTGCAAGTTGTCTTGCCTTATCAAATTTTTCGTCAACGGCAGAACCCGCAAAATACAAATACTTTTTATCTTCGCTATTTTTACCTATCCATGTAGGCATTTTTTTTGAAGAACGCTCAACAAGTTTAGCCTGTAATACCGAAGCATTACAAGCTAAACTGATGATTATTAATAAAACTGTAAAGAATTTTATTTTTAACATAATTAACTTGGATCCCGGATCAAGTCCCGGATGACACCGCTACGCGGTGAACGACAACAACAGATCTCTCACATTCGTTCGAGATGACAAAACAAAATTATTGTGCTGCTGCTTCTGAAGCTGTAACTGCTGCGTTAGTATCAGCATAGAATCTCTTTTCTGCATCCTGCAACAATTCTTTTGCACTCTTATTCTGTGCTACCTGAGCAGATGTATCTGTGAAGGCTCTTTTAACCAAGTCATTATATGTCTTTTCCGGTATAGATACCAAAGTATATGTTCTCCAAAATACTTTACTGTCATAACCGTTAACTTCCTGAATCTTCTCGCTGTAGTTTTCTTCTACTGCAATTCCGGATACTTGAAGTTTGTTAACATTTGACATAAATACATCTTTCAAATAACCACCGGTAGAATCTTCATATACGCCTGTTTCCAAGCTTCTGCCGAATTCTACACCAATTGTGTTCTTGATTTGTTCTGCAACTTTTGTCTGAGCTGCAGCAAAAGCTGCTCTTCTGGAAGCTTCTATGTTAGAGAAACCTTCAGATACTGCCGTATAGAACATTTTATTATCTTTTTTATAATATTCTGTTCCGTTCTTTACCCATTTAGGCTGATCGCCTCTGGGAATAGTTTCTATAACGGTTTGTTTTACCTGTTGGTCCTGAGATATTTTACCTTTTCCGCTACAACCGATCAGACCTAAAAACATAAAACTGAATGCTACTGCTAATACTTTTTTCATATTTTCCTCTCTATTTAACAAAAACTATCATTTTTTAGAAATAGAATCTTACGCCTGCCTGAGGTAACCAGTCTGCGAAAATTCCAAAATCTGAAACACTGTTTGCTCCATTAACATCAGGTTTAACTTGTGTATAACGGATACCCATTTCCGTAAGAACTGATAAGCAAGGAAGAACGAAGTATTCAGCACCAACTCCACCCTGGAAACCAAATATAGAATTATCTACATCCTGAGCACCGCCTTGGCCTTTAAGTTTATAAGTTCCGAAGTTAAGACCGGCTAACCAATAAATGTTTAATTTATTAACTTCTACAATTTTACCTATAACATTTGCTCCAACCAAAAATCTTGAATTTATATCTCCGCTGCCGAAACCCAATTTAACATCTAAACCGAAAGTGTCATTAAACCAATATCTTCCTGCAACTTGGTCAAAAGTAATGGTTCCACCATTAAACCAACCTGCCTGAGGTACATCAAAAGATGTTTTAGAATAACCGATAGCAATATTTCCGCATGAAGCCGTATTGCTCTTGCTTACACTCTTCTGAGAACTACCATAATTGTTGCTGCCTACTCCACCTCTTGCTGCAAATGATGCGCCTACACAAAAAAACAAAGCCAACACTACTACTGACAACTTTTTCATCTGAACTTCCTCCTATTTTTATTTTTTACTACGAAAAATTGTGTTGTTAATTATAAATTATAAACTATAAATTATAAATTGTCGTCTAAAGTTCGCCTTTAATGTCCATCTGTTCTATTTCTATTGAAGCTATTTTTCCATACAAACTTCCCTGCTCCATTGCTTTATGATACCATTCGAGAGCTTTTTTATAATTTCTCTTTACATATTCTCCTTCATAATACATATCGCCAAGTTTTTCCTGAGCATACAGTTTGCCGTCTTCGGCAGCTATCAGGAATAATTCAAATGCTCTCTTATAATCTTTCTTTACGAAAATACCGAAATAATACATGGATGCTAAAACTTCTTGAGCTTTTT
>JAFPUA010000099.1 GCA_017413305.1 Candidatus Ruminimicrobiellum caprinum | reverse complement strand
TTATTAGACAATGCCATCAAAATATTACTTCTTATTCTTGCCTGAAGATTTTCTTCAGTTAAATCTTTCGGCATACCTTTAAATATCGGAGCAAACTCTTTCATGTACGCATTATATAACTTTTTGATAGGAACTATTTTTGTTTGCATTTTTAAATTTTTACACAAGTCTAATGCATATTTATTTGATTCTTTGGATGTATATTTCGACGGAAGAAGTACTCCCAAAACATTTTTTGCACCTAAGGCATCAACCGCAATTGCAGCAGTTAATGCGGAATCTATTCCTCCGCTTATTCCAAGAACAGCTTTTTTAAAGCCGTTCTTTCTCATATAATCTTTAAACCCAAAAACAAGAGTATCATATAACTCCTGTTCTCTGTCGATTTGAGTTTTCTCGGCATAGTTTTCTTTTGTATCGATAATTATCAATTTTTCTTCAAAAGATCTATCTATAAATTTAATTTTTCCGGTTTTATCAACATACAAAGCCAACCCGTCAAAAACATACCCGTCATGTCCACCAAGCATATTTATATACACAACATCTTTTTTATTTTTTATCGCAAAATTTTTAATTCTGTTTTTTATATCCTCTACTTTCCCCTCATAATACGGAGAACACTCTGCAATAACAGAAATATTTTTATAATGTTTTTGTGGTAAAATCTTTTGTTCTATTTGTTTTACTTCTTTAATAAAATCTCTATTTTTATCTAAATATCCGCAATATCCGCCACTAACAGAAAATTTAGGAAATACTATCAAATCACATTTTTCTAAATTTGCATTCTTGATATATCTTAATATCTTTTCCGTATTTCCGGTGATATCACCGACTGTTTGATTGATTTTTGCAAATGCAATTTTCATTATATTATAACCTTCTGTCTGTTCAGTTTCTTTTCGGAATTTTTCTTCTTTGCTTCGAGAATTTTTTCTTTTGCTCTTTTGGAACGCTTTCTTTTTTGGCGTCTTATTTTCTCTATAAGTTGCTGTTTTTTACTTTTTTCGCCAAGCGTTCTTGTTTCTATTTCTTCAGCAAGCATTTTTCTGGCACAGTATCTGTTAAGCAACTGCGTTCTGTACTTTTGACACCTTATTTCTATCGATGTCGGAATATGTTTCAGATAAACACATGTAGCAACTTTATTTAAGTTCTGTCCGCCGTTACCGGATGAATGTATAAACTTCTCTACAATATCCGCTTCTTTTATATTAAGTTTTTTTAATTTCTCTTCTAAATCTTTTTGCTTTGCAGCAGTTATACCAAAATCTATCATTGTTCTATTCCAAAAGACTGTAAATCTTTCTTCAGTTTATCTGCACCTTCAAAAAGGAATGCATTTATCCCCTGTTCTTTCGCCATTTCAATATTTGCAGAAACATCATCCGTAAAAAATATATTTTCAGGAGATACATTATGAAAATCTATAACTTTCTTATAAATTTCTTTTTCAGGTTTTCTTGTATCCATTTTATATGACAAATGTAATTTTTTAAAACATTTATCAAAAAAATCTTTATTTAAATTATATAGATACTCAAAATGAAGTTCGTTTGTATTGGAAAGAAGTGCTATATTGTTCTTGTTGGAAATTTCTTTAATTATTTTTACAACATCTTCATTAACAGTAAAAATTTCATTCCAAATTTCAGAAAACTCTTCGAAAGAAAAGTTCTCCAAACTTAAATTTTTCACAACCTCATTATAATATTCTTTAGAGGATATCTGTCCTTTTTCATACAAAAAAGTTGCAGGATATATAGAAGTAAAATCAGGCTTTTCTTCTTTGGAATATGCAAGGAAACCTCTAGCCATTTTATCTATATCATAATCAAAAATCACTTTACCTAAATCAAAAATTATTACTTTTTCCTTCATAAACTATCCTTACTTAATTAAATAATTCCAGCTGTTAACAAATCATGAATATGTATTACACCTATAGGCTTTTTATCTTCCAAAACAAAAAGATTTGTAATTTTCTTATCGTTCATTATTTTCATTGCTGCAGATGCCATCAAATCTTTTTCCACTGTCTTAGGATTTTTCGTCATAATTTCAAATGCCGGCTTATCAAGTGCCTGTGCGGAAAGACATCTTCTTAAATCTCCATCGGTAAGTATTCCCGTAAGTTCACCGCTATCGTTTACAAAACCGACACAACCCAATCTCTTCGATGTCATTTCTATTAAAACCTGTTGCATTAAAGAATTCTCTTTTAATATCGGCATTTCGGAACCTGTATGCATTAAATCGGAAACTTTTTGTAATATAGAACCGAGCTTTCCACCAGGATGTCTTTCATTGAAATCAAGTTTTGTAAACCCTTTTCTTTCCATTAAACAAGTAGTTAAAACATCACCTAAAACAAGTGTCGCCGTAGTGGAATTTGTCGGTGCAAGTCCTAAAGGACAAGCTTCACCGTTGTTAGGAATTTGCAATAAAATATCTCCTGCTTTTCCAAGAGAACTATCGGCATTTTTTGTGATAGAAATTAAAGGAATACCAAACCTTTTACAATAGTTTAAAATATCAACAAGTTCTTTAGATTCTCCACTATTGGATATGGCTATCACAACATCATCATCGGTAATCATTCCCAAGTCTCCATGGCTGGCTTCTGCAGGATGTACAAAAAATGACGGTGTACCTGTTGATGCCAATGATGCTGCAATTTTTTTACCAATATGACCAGATTTTCCCATACCTGTTATTATTACTCTGCCTTTAACATTTTGCATCAAATCTAGAGCTTTTGTCAGAGAAATATCCAAATTTTCTTTTAATATTTTCAGTGTATCAATCTCCATATCGATAGTTCTGCATGCACCTTTTTTATCTTTTTCAAACAATTCTTTATTTTCCATTTTATTATTCCCTCAATATTATAACTATTTGATTATTATATTAAATATATCATAAATTTGCAAAAGAAAATTCACCAAAAATTCATTGAAGAATTGATATATTTTTTGTATAATAACAAAATTATGGAACAAAAATCTTTAGAAATTATTCTTGTCAGCTATAATTCTTCCTTCTGGTTAAAAAAAACTTTAAATTCTTTATACAAATTCTTTGTCCCTAATTCGAAATATAAGATTATTATTACCGTCGTAGATAATGCTTCAAGTGATGATTCTGTATCCGTTATAGAACAAAACTTTCCTGAAATAAAACTAATAAAATCTGATAAAAATTTAGGATTTTCTGCAGGTAATAATTTGGCACTAAAATCTTCCAAATCCGATTATATAATGTTGTTAAACTCCGATACGGAATTAACCGAAAAATCTAAAAATTTGGATATTTTGATTGACTCTATGGAACAAGATTCTTCTATAGGAATAATAACTCCTAAAATTCTTTTGACATCAGAGAAACTTGATATGGCTTGTCATAGAGGAGAACCTTCTCCGTTGGACTGTTTATTTTATTTCGCAAAACTTGAAAAACTCTTTCCTAAAATAAAATTTTTTACAAAATACCATCTGCTGCATAAAGATTTAAATACTATACACGACATTGATGCGTGTACCGGTGCTTGTATGATAATGAAAAATAACGTGCTAAAAGAGATAGGATATTTTGATGAAAGATTTTTTATGTATAGTGAAGATATGGATTTGTGCAGAAGTTTTAGAGAGAAAGGTTACAAAATAGTATATAATCCCACTGTAGAAATTGTTCATCACAAATATAAATCCGGTTTACAAAGCACTGATAAAAAAACTAAGAAAAAAATCTCAAAACACTTTTACAATTCTTTTTTAATCTACTACGATAAATGGTACAAAGATAAATTTTACTATAAAATCTTACGTCCTTTCCTCTCACTGATTATAAAATTGATGTAAAAACTACTTTTTAATCCTTTATCATATTTTCTTCAAATTCTTTTCTATCGAGAAATGGGAACATATCTTCAAGAGTAGGAGATACCATCGTCCCGTCAGGAAGTTTCTTTGCGGAAAGTTTGGGAAGGAATGCATATTCTTTTTCTACCATAACTTCACATAAAATAGGCCCTTTATATTTCAATACTTCTTTAATCTCTTTTTCCATCGTTTTAGGATTTTTTATTCTTTTTGTCTTTAATCCAAAAGCATTTCCTACTTTCACAAAATCAGGAACACTCACACCACTATCAACACCCGAGCCGGTCATTTGCCCAGAGAAAAAATTTCTCTGTGTCTGACGTATTGAAGAATATCCATTATTATTTATAACAAATATTTTTATCGGCAAATTGTTATATTTTACAGTTTGTAATTCCTGAATGTTCATCATTATAGAACCGTCACCTTCAAGGCAAATAACATTTCTTCCTCTAGAAGACAAACACGCACCTATACTTGCAGGTAAGCCATATCCCATAGATGCATTTCCACCATTTAAAATAAATCTTTGATTCTTTTTAACTATAGAATTTTGGAAAACACATACACAAGCAGAACCATTTGTCATAATAAAAATATCATTTTCTTTCAAACACTTTGTTAATGCATGTGTAAAATGATATGGTTCTATAATATTTGATTTTTGTGTTTTCTCTCTATAATTTTCAAAACAATATTTATTTTTTAATTTTTGAC
>JAFPUA010000098.1 GCA_017413305.1 Candidatus Ruminimicrobiellum caprinum | reverse complement strand
GGACTTACTAATGAAAGTTCCAAACTTGACGAAGGATATGCTTTACTCGGTGCTATTATAGATGCTCAAATTAGCTATTATAATGAATGGGGAAACTTTTATGCAAGAGTTGGGAATAAAGCTGGTGGTGATTTTTGGACTGCAGTTGAACCGGAATTAGGAATAAATGCAATAAATAATAGATATTTTACATGGTTTAATGCTTGTGATGGTACAGGTGGATCATGGTATAATTTAAATGGTGATGGAAATTTTAAATATCGTTTTATGGCGGTTGTAAGAAGTGCCAATGCAGGGACAATAACTATTCAATATAATTTAACACAAAGATTTGAACCAGTAGTATCAGGAATATAATATAGGAGGGTTTATATGCATAAAAATAAAAAAGCTTTTACGTTAGTAGAAATGGTTATCACATTGCTAATAATTATAACACTATCGCTTTTATCTTTTCCCATATATAGAGGGCGAACAAACAAAACCTCAAAGTTAGCAGAGGGATACGCTCTTCTTGGATCTATTATTAGTGCACAAGTGTCTTACTATAACGAATATAAAACATTTTTATGTTTTCTTGATGCAGGTTTTAAAGGAATAGCTGGTTTTGATGCCTATACATGTAATGATACAGTTTTAGGAATAAATGCGATAAACAATAGGTATTTTACATCGTTTAATGCTTATGGAATTAATGAGAATCGATTCACCTATAAATATCGTTTTAAAGCGATTGTTAGAAGTAAAGATGCTGGGACTATTTCTCTTGAATACAATAAAACGCAGAGATTTGAACCGGTAGTGACAGGAGTAAAGTAGAGTTGATAATATATAAATGCGAGATTTAACATAGCAAAATCTCGTCGGGGCGAGGCTTTAACTAAAAATAGCCTCGTCCTTTTCCTTTCTATTTTTTTAAAAATTTTATAAGATATTTACAATAAATCGCATAGCGATTTTTGCAATCAAAATTTTCGAAGAAAAGTTTTCAGAGCCTTTAAGATTTGAGGCGAAACGAAGTAATTTCAAAATGCGGTGTACGAAGAATTAAAGCGGTAGCGAAGTAGTACATAAGTTTTGAAATTACAAAGTTGCAGTCCAAATATTAAAGACGATATAAAGGTGTATAATGAATATAATACTTGCATCGGCGTCGCCGAGAAGAATAGAACTTTTAAAAAAATGGGGATTAAAGTTTGATATTTGTCCCAGCAGTATCGACGAACGGACAAAATTAAAAAGACCGTCATCGATTGTAAAATATTTGTCATATCAAAAAGCAAAATCAATAAAAGAAAAATATCCTGAAAGTATTGTTATCGGGTCAGATACTATTGTTGTGCTTAACGGAGAAATTCTCGGTAAACCAAAAAATAAAAAAGATTCCGAAAGAATTATAAGAGAGCTTAACGGAAGTTTGCACAGAGTTTATACAGGAGTATCAATATTAAGTGATAAAAAAGAAATTATTTTTTATGATGTTGCAAAAGTTAAGATGCAAAAACTTTCTGAAGAAGAGCTAAAAAAACTTTTTGGCAAACATATGGATAAGGCAGGCTCTTATGCTGTGCAGGATAAGGATGATTGTTTTGTAAAAAAAATATACGGAGATTATTATACTGTAGTTGGTCTGCCGTATATCAAACTAAAAAAAGAATTAAAAAAATTTAAAATTTTCTTATAGCAATTGTAAATAAAAAAAGCTCAGTTTAAAAACTGAGCTTTTTTTATTTATATTAACTTATTTTCTTTTTGCTTTTTTGCAAGCTTTCTTTGCGCAACCTTTCTTTGCACATGCTTTTTTAGCTACTTTTTTTGCAGCTTTTTTAGCTACTTTTTTAACAGCTTTTTTAACTGCTTTTTTAGCTACTTTTTTTGCAGCTTTTTTAGCTTTTTTTCTTTTTGTTCCGCCTCTGGACATTTTTGCTCTGGAGATATCGCCATTCTTATCCAAGAAGTAGAGATATCCGGATTCTTTCTTTACACCGGCTTTAGCAACTTTCGTTGTTTTTCCACCTTTCTTTCCAGCTCTTGCCATTACTGATCTGGAAACATCACCGTTTTTGTCGATGAAATAAAGGAAACCATCTTCTCTTTTTACGCCTAATTTAGCAACTTTTTCTGCCATTTTAAAACCCTCCTGATTGAGTTTTTTGACTTCAAAAATTTTATATATAAAATATATATAATTCTATTTTGTCTGAGGCTCTTTCTTTGTTATAATTTTATCTCCCAGCCAACTATCAACAACATCTTTTGAAAACCTATATTGTTTTCCTATTTTTGCAGCAGGAATTTTTTTCTGTCTTATTAAATTATATATTGTAGACTTTCCTATTCCCAAGTATTCTGCCAACTCTTTTATATCCATGACCTGTTTATCGTTTTTGTTTTCCATTTTTTATCACTCATTATTTTTATTTCTTTACTACAGGCATTATTTTACAATATTTATTTTTTTTTGTCAATAGTTATTATTATTTTTAGTTTGTTGTTAAATTTTTAATTTTTTTGTTATTTTTGTTTTTTTATTGCTTGATTTTGTTATTTGTTATTAATATTTATTATTTAAAATATTGTGCCTACATATATATTGTATTGGACAAATATATTTAGAATTTGTATAATATTCGTGTAAAAGTATAAAATTTTAGATATCCGAATTTATTATAAAAATGATTATAGACTTTCATACTCATGTTTGGCCTGATAAAGCTGCAGAAAAAGCCAAAGAATATTTAGAAAAATCTTTTCGTCGTCCTATGACTGCCGTACCGACGGTGGATAATGCTATTTCTGTTATGGATAAAAACGAAATAGATAAAAGCGTTATTGCTTCTGTTGCATCAAGGCCTAATCAGGTAGATCATATCAATAATTGGTTGTTCGGTATAAAATCCGACAGATTTATTAAATTTGCATCCTTGCATCCCTTCTATGATAAGTGGTCTTATGAACTGGACAGGATTAAAGAAAATGCCCAGGGGATAAAATTTCAGCCGGAATTTCAGATGTTTTTTATCGACGATGAAAGAATTTTTCCTATGTATGAAAAAATTCAAAAACTGCAAATACCTCTTTTGTTTCATTGCGGATATGAACTTTCTTTGACGGGGCTTGTGCAGGCAGGGCCTAAACAAATGAAAAATGTTAAAAAATATTTCCCTGAGATAAAATTTGTTGCTGCACATATGGGCGGCTTTCAAATGTGGGATACCGTAGAAAAAGAAATTGTCGGCGACGATTATTTCTATATGGATACTTCTTCATCGATAACTTTTATGCCGGAAGAACAAGTTTACAGATTTTTTGATAAACATGATAAAAATAAAATTTTGTTCGGAACAGATTTTCCCGTCGGCAATCAGGAAAAAGAATTGAAATTTTTGAGAAGTCTTGATATAGAAAAAGATTTTCTTGAAAAGATTCTGTACAAAAATGCTCAAGATTTATTAAGCAGTTTGTAAAATTTATAGAAAAATTTTTGCTAATATTATAAAATAAAAATTTATGAAACTTCCAAAAATAAAAAGATTTCCATTTACAGATATTTTAGGCTGGTCTGTGTCGAGGTTTGATACTTTCAGTAATTGTCAGAGACAGTATTTCTACAATTATTATCCTCGTTATGACAGAGAAAATCCTGCGGAGAAAATACAGAAGTTGAAGGCATTAACTTCGTATGCTCTCGAAGTAGGAAATATAGTACACGATTCAATAAGAGATTTGCTTCTAAGATTGCAGAAATCTTCCAAGCCTATAAGCAAGCCTAACTTTATGAAATATGTTCGTGCTATGACGGAAAAATATTGTGGCAGTAAAATCTTTAGTGAAGTGTATTATAAACAAAAGAAAGCAATTACCGTCGATGAAGTTTTTGTTCAAGTAGAAAAGATATTGGATAATTTCTTAAAAAGCGATAGGCTAAAATGGATTTTTGAGACGGCACTTAAAGAGAAAGATAATTGGGTTATAGAGCCGGAAGGATTTGGCGAAACAAGAATTAACGACTACAAAGCATATTGTAAAGTTGATTTTCTTATACCTGTAAATGATAAAATTTTTATACTTGATTGGAAAACGGGAAAGCAAGATTTAACAAAACATACAAAACAATTGGTAGGTTATTCTCTGTGGGCAAGCTATCATTTCGGTGTTGACTCTTCGGCGATTATTCCTACTGTGGTCTATTTAAATCCTGCTTATTTTGAACAAAATGTAAGTGTCACAAACGATATGCTTGCAAATTTTCAGAAACAAGTTGAAGAAGAAACAAAAGTGATGTATGACTATTTGAAAAATATAGAACATAATGTTCCAAAAGAAAAAGATTGTTTTGCTAAAACGGATAAAGAAATTTTTTGTAAATATTGTAATTTCAGAGAACTTTGCCTGAACGGCAATTTATAATTAGACGATAAAAAATAAATAAAATATAAGGAGAATTATCATTATGTCTAATGCAGAAAAAATGAAAGCTCTTAACTTGGCTTTATCTCAAATTGAGAAAGATTTTGGTAAAGAAGCCGTTATGAGACTTGGCGACACAAATCATGAAGATGTTGAAGCTATTCCCACGGGAGCATTACCTTTAGATATTGCAATAGGTATAGGAGGAATTCCCAGAGGAAGAATTATAGAAATTTATGGTCCGGAATCTTCCGGAAAATCTACACTTGCAATGTGCATTGCTGCACAGGCACAAAAACAAGGCGGAATTGTAGCATACATAGATGCAGAACATGCTATGGATCCGGAATATGCTTTAAAGCTTGGCGTCGATATCGACAATATGCTTATTTCTCAACCTGATTCAGGCGAACAGGCACTTGAAATTGCAGATAAACTTGTTCGTTCCGGGGCTGTGGATTTGATAGTTGTTGATTCCGTTGCGGCACTTGTACCAAGAGCAGAAATTGAAGGTGAAATGGGAGATGCTTTCGTCGGTGTTCAAGCAAGGCTTATGAGCCAAGGGTTAAGAAAACTTACTCCGACTGTATCAAAGTCAAAGGCTTCGATTATTTTTATTAACCAGTTAAGACAGAAAATCGGTGTTATGTGGGGAAATCCTGAAACTACTCCGGGCGGACTTGCATTGAAATTTTATTCTTCCGTTCGTCTTGATATAAGAAGAATTGAATCCATCAAGAAAGGCGACGAAATTTTAGGTAACAGAGTAAGAGTAAAAGTTGTTAAAAATAAAGTTGCTGCACCTTTCAGACAGGCAGAGTTTGATATAGTTTTCGGACAGGGAATAGATAAAACCGGCTATCTTATAGATATCGCAGTTAATGACGGTATTATAGAAAAAGCAGGTTCTTTCTATACCTACAAAGATGAAAGATTCCAGGGTAAAGATAAATTTAAAGATTTCTTGGCAAACAATGCCGAACTTGCTTATGAACTTGAAAATCTTATCAGAGAGAAACACGGATTGAAAGCTCTTGAAGCTCCTGCAGCAGAAATCAAAGAAGAAAAACCTGCAGAGAAAAAAGAGAAAAAAACAAAAAAATAAAAAATCATGAAATGATTTTTTCCGAAAACTCTCAGCTATAAGCTCTAAGCTGATAAATTGCGGAACAATTTTTATGCGTCAACCACACGGGCAAAATTTTTTAGTTGATAAAAATGTTGCACATAGAATAGTTGAAAGTGCAGCCATTTCCAAACAGGACCTTGTTATAGAAATAGGCCCGGGGAAGGCTGCACTTACCGATATTTTAAAAGACTTAACTGATAATCTTATAGCTGTCGATATAGATTCTCATCTTGCTGCAGATCTTGAAATAAAATATAAAGATAACAAAAATGTTACTGTTATAAATAAAGATTTTTTGAAATATGAGCTTCCGAATAAACCATTTAAAATTGTTGCCAACCTTCCGTATAATGTGGGCACTGCCATAGTGCAGAAATTCCTTCCTAATAAAAACTTTGTTTCTGCGGTAATAATGCTGCAGAAAGATGTTATATCAAGATTGTTGAGCAAAGAAGGTACAAAAGATTATGGATACATATCTTTGTTTAGACAATATTATGCCGATGCCGAATTTCTTTTTGATGTTTATCCGGGATGTTTTTCTCCTAAACCACAAGTGATGTCTGCTGTGGCTAAATTTATAAATAAGAATAGCAAAGAGCCTAATTCTCAACTTTTTTCACTAATAAAACATTGTTTTTCAATGAGAAGAAAAACAATATTAAATTGTTTAGCTACATATTTGAAAACAGATAAAGTTCAAGCAACGGAAATGTTAAACAGTTGCAATATAGATGTTATGCTTAGACCCGATAAAATGATATTGGAACAGTATAAAAATTTAACATCAAAAATAGTTGCTGTTTTTAATTAAAATTGTTATAATAAAACATTAATATTTTAAATTTTGTTTTTATATAAAATGAAGAAAATAAAATCTTTTATTTCAAAGGAAACTATCGAGAAAAAAGTTTCTAAAATTGCATCGCAAATAAATAAAGATTATAAAGGGAAAAAACTTTTTGTTGTTTCTATACTCACCGGTAGTGTTATTTTTTGTAGCGATATATTAAGAAAACTAAAAGTGGATT
>JAFPUA010000097.1 GCA_017413305.1 Candidatus Ruminimicrobiellum caprinum | reverse complement strand
TGGTATAATTTATTCTTTTTGTGGTCAAACTTGCGACTGTGAGGATATTGCTCAAAATGTCTTTATAAAAATATTTAAGGCTCTTCCTAAATTTAAGTTTGAATCGGAATTTTCCACTTGGATGTATAGAATTGTTATAAATGAAGCTATAACGGTATCTAAAAGAAATAAGCGGGATATTGTTCCTTTAGATGTAAATACCAGCGAAGATGAAGAAAAGAGCAATATAATCGATTTTTTAAAGTCTGATGATAATACCGAAGAGAGCTTAATACAAAAGGAACTGCAAAAAAATTTACATCAAGCTTTAAATCAATTGAAAGATAATTATAAGAAAGTAATAGTATTAAGAGATATAGAAGATTATTCTTATGAAGAAATAGCTAAAATGTTAGATGTTTCGACTGATAATGTAAAAATTTGGCTGTTTCGTGCCAGAGCAAAGCTGAAAGAAATTTTATTAAAGGAGGGTAATAATTATGAAATGTAAGAATTTTCAAGAAATGATATCTTTATATCTTGATAACAGATTATCCTCCGAAGAAATCAAACAATTGGAAGCTCATTTAGCTTCTTGTCCCGAATGTAAAAAAGAATATATTGCTTCAAAAAATATAAAGAATTTGTTGTCAGGATTAAAAACAGATAAGACTGTTAGTGATAATTTTACAGATTCTGTAATGAACAAAATAAAAAATAAAGCTTATGACAATAGTAACGGTAAGTTTTTTACTGTTAATTTTGTAAAGAAACATTTTCTTATAGCGGCAAGTTTTATTTTTGTTGTCGCTGCCTCTTCGTCAATGTTTTTTATGAAAGACACAAAATTTGTCAGTATTAATCAAATAGAAAATCAAAATAAAATCAAAAATGAAGTTGTCGTTAAATCTCAATTAAAAGATAACTCTTATTATGCTTCTGTTATTGAAAGTATTTTTAATGATAGTTCAACGGAAGACGATGATTTTGAAGAAGAATATTTCTATTCTTTTTTGGCTTAATTCCTAATTACTTATTATATTTAAATATTCAGTTAAAGTTGCCTTTTCTTTATCAGGGGCGCTTTCTATTGCTTTTTTTGCGTACTCTATTGCTTTTTCTTTGTTGTTTTCTTGTAAATAAATTTTACTTAAATATTTGTATGGAAGATAATATTTATTGGTTTGTTGTATTATCCTTAAAAAGTTTTCTTTAGCATATTCTTTTTGTCCCATTTCATATTGTATTATTGCATAATTTGTATAATAAAGCGAAAGTCCGTTCAAATCTACAGCTTCCTTTTCTAACTCCAAAGCTTTTTTATAATCTTTTATTTTTCTGTATTCTTTAGATAAACCATCAGGTGTAAGATGATAATTAGGAGCATCATTATATGCTTCAGACCAAAAAATAAAAGAATTTTTATATTTATCAGCTTGATTGAAAGATGCATAAGAAAGTATAGGTATTAATAGAACAAAAATTAAAATAAAATATTTTTTTGTTTCTGGAAATAATGATAATATTTTTTCTATGACAGGTACGATAATTAATAATATGGCAGGAAGTACTATAATAAGTCTGTGAAACAAAAGAGCATATTCTGTTTGTAAAAATGTAGGGAATACTGATAAAAAGAAAAATATCAAGGAAAACAAAATAATTTTTCTGTCCAGAAGTTTTTTATAGTAAACAAAAGCTAATGAGATAAAAACAATTAAGTTTATTGTAATGGTTGTAACATCTAATGATATATTGTACATTATTACGGGCATATAATTTGGAAAAATAAGTTGCTTAATATAAATCATTAACCCCAAAATAATATTTTTACTAAATATCAAAGAGTTTTTTATATAAAAAACTATATCCGGATTTCCAACAGTATCGTTGTGTCGTAAGAAAAAATATATGGCAATAATTGCCAGAAAACATAAACTGTTTAACAGTTTTTGTTTTATTTTAAATGGTGAAGAAGTGAAGGGGTAAAAAGTTAGCAGAAAGTATATTATTATCAGCGGCAAAGCAGTTTCTTTTGTAAATAATGCCAAAGCATAAAAAAATATGTACAGAAAAAAGTAATGAATTTTTTTTGTATTTATGTAGTCTATAAAAAAAATAAGAGAAGAAATAAAAAATACCGTCAATAAAGAATCGTTTCTTGCCGGTAACCATGTAGGAACGGATGTCAAAATTGGATGTACGGAAAATAAAATTATGAGACATTTTAAAATGGTTGAATTACAATTCAACCGTCTTAAAAACAGAAATATCAAATACAATGAAAGAATAAACAGCAAGATATTTGTCGTATGGTAAATTTTTAAATTATATCCGAATAATATCGATTCTAATGAAAAAGAGAGATTCAAAATGGGACGATAGTAAGGGGAAACTCTATCAAGGTAATAGCACCCGTTTACAAAAAAATCAGGGATGTTTTTATAGTCGGAAATATAATCAATATTTTTTATTGTAAGAGTATCATCGTCGATATATGTCAGTCCGTAATTTATTGATTTTCCATAAAGGCAAAAAACAACAACACCAAGAATTATTAAAAATAATATATTAGATGCTACAAATTTTTTCATTTAATATTTATATATCTTTTCGGAACTTAATACATCGAATCCTTTATCACACAAAAGTTTAGCTGTGTCGGGATAATTTTCTATCTCCAAAACTATTGCGGCTGTAGTTCCGTTGCTTAAAAGAAAGCCGTAACAATCTTCAATGTTTATTTTATTTGAGGATAATGTTAAAAGAAGTTTGTTGAAACTTCCGGGAACATTATCTACGACAACTCCGATTATTTGCCTTTTTGTGACGGTAATTTTGTTTTGTTTTAAAACATCAAAGGCTTTTTCTGGGTCATCAACAAGAAGTTTCATTACACCAAAATCTCCTGAACTTGCAAGAGACATCGCTCTCAAATTAATGTTGTTGTCTGATAAAATTGTTGTTATTTTTTCCAATTTTCCCGGATTGTTTTCTAAAAATACTGAAATATGATATGCCATTTTTTATACCTCTTTAATTTTTTATTTCTTTGCTCTTAAATCTATTACTCTTTTTGCTTTTCCTTCGCTTACAGGAAGGCTGCCTGCTTCTACAAACTGAACTATAGGTGTAACATCAAGTTCTTGTTTAAGCTCATTAATCAATTTGTTTTGTAAGATTTCCAAATCTTTCAATGTTCCTTTAAAAGTATCGTTGTTTACTTCTATTTTTATTCTCAATTTGTCCATGCAATTGTGATCGAAAAGTTCTATGACATAATTCTTTCCTGCTTCAGGTATAGACATAATTGTTTTTTCTATTTGTATAGGAAAAATATTTACACCGTTTATAATCATCATATCATCTGTACGTGCAGTAATTCTTGTGATTCTTCTGTGGGTTCTTCCGCACTCGCACGGTTCAGAGATTATTCTTGTTAAATCTTTTGTTCTGTATCTCATAAGAGGCATTGCTTGTCTGTGA
The DNA here is from genome assembly GCA_017413305.1 of Candidatus Ruminimicrobiellum caprinum. GTDB lineage: Bacteria > Elusimicrobiota > Endomicrobiia > Endomicrobiales > Endomicrobiaceae > Ruminimicrobiellum > Ruminimicrobiellum caprinum. The sequence continues at coordinate 538 of JAFPUA010000097.1, read as the reverse complement.
AGTGTTGTCAATACAAGTTCACCTTCTTCTCCGTCAGGTAAAGGTTCGAATGTTTTCGGGTCAACAATTTCCGGATAAACATAATCTTCCCAAATGTGTAAATGTTTTTGATACTGACATTCAAAAGCAATTCCCGGTCCCGATATTTCAGATAATCCGTAAGAATTGTATGCTTTTACACCATAAAGTTCTTCTATTTTCTGTCTCATTGCTTCACTATGAGGTTCTGCACCGATAAAGAATATTTTTAAATTTAAATCTTTTTTTACATCAATGCCTAATTCGTTGACTGTATTTGAAAGTCTTAATGCATAGCTTGGCAAAATATGTACGACAGTAGTTTTGAAATGTTGCATAAACCATAACTGTCTTTTACTGTTTCCCGGGCCCAAAGGGATTGTAAGCATACCAAGCCTTTCTCCACCATAGTGAAAGCCTAAGCCTCCGGAAAATAATCCATATCCCATAGTGTTTTGGAAAATATCCGTATTTCTTGCTCCTGCACAATACATAGATCTTGCAGAGATATTTGCCCAGT
>JAFPUA010000096.1 GCA_017413305.1 Candidatus Ruminimicrobiellum caprinum | reverse complement strand
TTAAAGCTTATAGCTGATAGCTTATAGTTTAATGTGATAAATTTTTGCTTTGCAAAATTTTCTAAAAAATTCAAAATTCACTAAGTGAATTTTACAATATTAGATTTGTAAGTTCGCCGGTGAGACGAAATATTCGGCGAGTGCGGTGTGCTGAAAAGAAAGCGTAAGCGGTTGGCACATAATCGAGCCGAATATAAAGTCGTAACCAGAAATTGCAAATCGTTATAAGGGGAAAAAGTAAATGGAACTTTTTAAGATGGCAAAAGAAGCAATGTCAATGAGAAGTAAAGTGAAAGAAATGGAAAAATCTTTAAAAGCAAAAATTGTTGATGTCGATTATAAAGGTATTCAGATATCCATGAATGCAAAGAATGAAATTGTAAGCTTAAAACTTCCTGAAGACTTTTCAGAAAAGTCTGTTAAAGATATGGAAAAATTAATGTTTTCCGCTTTTGAAGAAGCAATAAAAGAATCTCAGAAAGCCATGGCAGAAGAAAGTAAAAAGCTTATGGGCGGATTAAATATTCCTGGCTTAAACTAAAAGTTAAATGGTTAAAATACTGCATAAATATTTATTAAAGGAATTCATAGCGTCGTTCGGGTTCGGACTGATAATTTTTTCTGCTATACTTCTTTTAGATCAAATATTTCAGTTTGTGGATTTATTCTTATCTAAAGGAGTGAGTTTCTTTCTGATTTTGCAATTATTTGTCCTTATAATTCCGAACATTTTATCACTTACTATTCCTATGGCTATTTTGTTTGGAGCATTGTTAAGTTATGGCAGGTTTGCCGAGGACAACGAAATTACCGTTATGAAAGCCACGGGAATTTCATATAAGACAATGTCTATGCCGTTGATAGTTTTTGTAATATGTATCAGTATAGGGCTTGTATGGTTTAATCATTATTTATCTCCGTCGACACACCAATATTTTAGAACTTTATATAAGAAAATTTTAACTGAAGCGCCTTTAGCAAAATTCAGTGAAAAAACTATTACCTCAATAGGCGATTACAAAATATATGCGCATGAAGTAAACTCCAAAGATAACACTCTTAACGGAATAAATATTTATAAATTTGAAAAACTTGAAAATAAAGATACCAACAGGAAAACAGATCATATTCCGTGGAGAATTGCTGCTTCTCACGGTAAAATAGGAGTTGATAAGAATACGGTTGTATTAACTCTTTACGACGGATATTGGCAAAGAACAGATCCAAACGAATACGGCTCGATGATACATATGAATTTCGGAACCTATAAATTTGTTATACCTATTTCGTCGCAGATTGATTTATCAGATACTGCGTTAAGAGAGTTGAATTCAAAACAATTAAGAGAAAAGATTAAAACTGCAGCCAATGATTTTGAAAGAAATTCATTAACAAATGAATATTGGCTCAGATGGACGGTTGCTGTTGCGCCTATAGTTTTTGTGTTAATAGCCATTCCTGTCGGTATAATGGCAGGAAAGGGCGGAAAGGCTATCGGGTTTGGTATGAGTTTGGGAGTAATTTTTACTTATTATTTGTTCCTTGTTATTTCGTTAAATGTCGGCGAAAAAGGGTATGTCCCGTCTTGGTGTGTAATGTGGTTGCCCGATTTCGTCTTGCTGATAGTTGGAATTTTATTATTCAGAAAAATGCTGAAGAAATAAAGGTATTATGGTTAAAATTTACTATTATCTTTCAAAACAATTTCTAAAACCGTTGTTTTTCATCTCCTTTGCATTTGGTTTTGTGGTTTTAATTTCGGAATTTTTTAGGGAAATGAGTATGTATATGGAACTAAAAACTCCGTTTTTTACCATAGCTGAATACTTGTTATATAATTTGCCATGGTGGATGATAGATGTATTTGCAGTTTCGGTTCTTTTGGCGCTTCTTTTTTCTTTGGGCGAGCTTGCAAAAAGAAATGAAATTGCTGCACTAAAAGCTTCCGGCGTGAATTTGTGGCGTATTATCGGTCTGTTTATGATACTTGGTTTTTGTATAGGCGTTTTTGACTTTTCTGTAAGAGAGTTTGTTATTCCTCATACCGTTGTAAAAGCAGAATATGTAAAAAAAGTTAAAATTAAAAAAAGGAAACTTGACGAAATTCCCAGTGAACATAAAAATCTTATTGTTTCAATTCCCGGAAATACCAGAATGTCTGTTGGTTATTTGAACATAAAAGATGCTTATATGAGAGATATTATTATTGACAAATATGATGACAAATATCATATTAAAGAAAATATTGTCGTTGGTGAAGGATATTATAAAAATGGCGCTTGGGTATTGAAAAACGGTGTTACAAGACAGTTTACAAAAGATAAAAGTTGGCATGAAGAATTTTTTGACACGAAACCTTTTGCTTTTACGGTAAAACCGCAGGATTTTGTAGTAAAAGATACTCGCTATGAACAAATGAATTTAAAAACTTTTAAAGAATATATCCAAAAAAAGCAAATGCTCGGTGAAAATACTTTAAAAGAACAGATAAAATATCATTCGCGTTTTGCTAATGTTTTTGCGCACATAATTGTTATGATGATAGGTATTCCTTTTGCATTAGGGCTTGGAAATAGATTTGGTAAAATAATCAGTTTTACATTTGCACTTATATTTTCGTTTATTTATTGGGCTGTGCAGGCTGTTTGTATGTCGCTTGGTGAAAATCAAGTAATAAATGTTTGGCTTGCAGCATGGCTACCTAATATTATTTTTGGTATAATTGGAATTTATTTAATGTCTCGC
>JAFPUA010000095.1 GCA_017413305.1 Candidatus Ruminimicrobiellum caprinum | reverse complement strand
CTTGAATATTTTACATAAAATAAAATTTTTTGTCCAGCTTTTATATATGATTTTTGTATAATTTTGTTAGAATTATATAACTTTGTTATGTTAATATAAACCTGTAAATATAAATTTGACTTATCTCTCCTAAATAGATAAAATCTTATTTATTTAAATAATTATAATATTGAGGCATAGGAGAATCACGATGGCAAACGAGAATTTTGACAAAGTCAAACAAATTCTTGAAGAAAACGGAAAAGATAAGGCAAGACTTATTCCGATTCTACAAGCAGTGCAGGAGGTATATAAATATCTCCCGGAAGATGTATTAAATTTTATAGCATCTGAATTGGAAATTTCGCCTGCAAGAGTTTATGGTGTAGCAACATTTTTTGCACACTTTACATTGAACCCAAAAGGCAAACATATTATCAAGGTGTGTGACGGAACAGCATGCCATGTAAAAAAATCTACACTCCTTATCGACGCAATCAAAACAAAACTCAATCTTAAAGACAATCAAAATACAACTTCAGATATGTTATTTACACTTGAAACGGTATCATGTTTAGGTGCTTGCGGTTTGGCACCTGCAATGGTTATTGATGATGAAGTTTACGGGCAGGTTACTCCCGAAAAAATAAACACACTTCTTGACGAAATGATTAAAAAGGAGGGAAAATAACAATGCCTATCGATTTAGATAAAGTTGCAGGCCAAGTACAGAACGCATTTAAACAGATTAAAAAAAGAATTATTATCTGTGCAGGAACAGGATGTGTTGCTAACGGTTCTTTAAAAGTTTATGACGAAATGTTGAAAGTTGCTAAAGAATTGAAAATTGATGTTCTTATAGAGCTTAAAAAAGAAGAAGAAAATAAGGGTACTCTTATTTCAAAAAGCGGTTGCCAAGGCTTTTGCCAAATGGGCCCTTTAGTTTCAGTCCTTCCTGCAGATATTTTGTATACAAAAGTTAAACCGGAAGATGCAAAAGAAATTCTTGAAAAAAGTATCGCAAAAGATGAAATTGTTGAAAGATTATGTTATAAAATAGGTGATAAAATTTATAAAGGTCATGCAGAAATCCCTTTCTATGCAAAACAGAAAAGATATGTTTTGAAAAACTGCGGATTTATAGCTGCGGAAGATATTGAAGAATATATTTCCATCGGCGGATATGCTTCGGCAAGAAAAGCTTGCTTGGAAATGACAGATGAACAAATCTGTAAAGAAATTCTTGATTCAGGTTTAAGAGGCAGAGGCGGAGCTGGTTTCCCTACAGGAAGAAAATGGGATTTAACAAGAGTTCAGCCCGGTCCTAAAAAATATGTTATTTGTAATGGTGATGAAGGAGATCCGGGAGCGTTTATGGATAGAAGCGTTCTTGAAGGAAATCCTCACAGCGTTATAGAAGGTATGATAATTGCAGCTAAGGCTATCGGCGCAGATGAAGGTTATGTTTATGTAAGAACTGAATACCATTTGGCTGTAGAAAGAATGAAAAATGCTATCAAGAAAGCTGAAGAGATTGGTGTTTTAGGTGATAATCTTTTCGGTTCAGGATTTAATTTTAAACTTCACGTTATGGAAGGTGCAGGTGCTTTCGTATGCGGTGAAGAAACTGCATTGATAGCTTCCGTTGAAGGAAAAAGAGGTATGCCTAAACCGAAACCTCCTTTCCCGGCACAGCACGGTTTGTACGGAAAACCAACAGTAATCAATAATGTTGAAACTTTATCAACAGTACCTTTGATTATCAGAGATGGTGCCGAAAACTATAAGAAAATAGGTGTTCCAACTTCCACAGGAACAAAAACATTTGCAATAACAGGATATGTTAAAAATACAGGTCTTATCGAAGTTCCTTTCGGAACAACATTAAGAGAAATTTTGTTTGATATCGCAGGCGGAGTTACTGACGATAAAGGTAACGTTTCCGAAGATGCTTTCAAAGCAGTCCAAATCGGTGGTCCTTCCGGTGCATGTTTAACGAAAGAACACCTTGATTTGCCTCTTGATTTTGACTCTTTAAGAAAAGCCGGAGCAATGGTAGGTTCGGGTGGACTTGTTGTTATGAATAAAACAACATGTATGGTAAATACTGCAAAGTTCTTTATGCAGTTTACACAGAACGAATCTTGCGGAAAATGTGTTCTTTGTCGTGAAGGAACAAAACAGATGTTGATGATGCTTGAAGATATTACCGAAGGCAGAGCAACAGAAGAAACAATTCCTCTTCTTGAACAGCTTGCAAATGCAGTAAGAATGGGTTCTCTTTGCGCATTAGGTAAAACAGCTCCTAATCCGGTACTTTCTACATTGAAATATTTTAGAGATGAATATGATGCTCATGTTAAAGAAAAGAGATGCCCTTCCGGAACATGTTCCAAATTGAGTAAATATTATATCGATCAAGAAAAATGTATGGGTTGTACGGCTTGTGCAAGAAAATGTCCTGTCGGCGCAATCAGTGGTGCCGTTAAACAAAAACATTCAATAGATCCGAATAAATGTGTAAAATGCGGTGTTTGTATGCAGACATGTAAATTCGGTGCGGTAAAGAGAGGATAATGATTATGGAAAAAACTTTAACTATAAACGGTAAAACCGTACAATTTGGAAACGAAAAAAATCTTTTGGAAGTTATAAGAAATGCCGGTATAGAGTTACCAACATTTTGTTATTATTCCGAGCTCAGCACCTACGGTGCATGCAGACTTTGCCTTGTAAATGTTGAAAAGAGAGGCCTTGTTCCTGCATGTTCAACTCCTCCGGAAGCAGGGATGATAGTTGTTACAAACAGCAACGAAATAAGAGAAATGAGAAAAATTACGGTTGAGCTTTTGCTTGCAAACCATGATACTAACTGTACTTTCTGTCACAAGAGCGAAAACTGTCAGTTGCAGTCGCTTGCAAGAAAGTTAGGTATACATGATGTTCGTTTCAAAAAAATGAAAAAAGATGCTCCGTTAGATTTTTCAACTCCATCGCTCGTAAGAGATCCTAACAAATGTGTTCTCTGCGGAGATTGTGTTCGTTTCTGTGAAGAAATACAGAGTATCGGTGCAATAGATTTCGCAAACAGAGGTTCCAGATCTGTAGTATGTCCGAGCTTCAATAAAGATCTTAGCGAATCGGAATGTGTTTATTGCGGACAATGTTCCAGAGTTTGTCCTACAGGTGCATTGACACCAAGATCTGAAGTCAGCCAAGTTTGGAATGCTTTAGGCAAAAAAGATAAAAAAGTTATTATAGCTATAGCTCCTGCAGTTCGTGCTGCAATCGGCGAAGCTTTCGGTTCCGATAATGAAACAGGAAATTCCGCAGCAGCTAAGATGGTTACTGCATTAAAGAGTATGGGCTTCTTTAAAGTTTTTGATATTTCTTTTGCTGCAGATTTAACTATTATGGAAGAAGCAACAGAATTTGTTGAAAGATTTTCTAAAGGTAAAAATATTCCTCAGTTTACATCATGCTGTCCTGCTTGGGTAAAATTTGCAGAACAGTATTATCCTGAATTGATAAATAATCTTTCAACATGTAAATCTCCTCAGGGTATGTTCGGCGGACTTGCAAAGAAAGTTCTTCCGGATATGTATGGAATAAAGAGAGAAGATTTAATAATAGTTTCCGTTATGCCTTGCACGGCAAAGAAATTTGAAGCAAGAAGACCTGAACTTTCCACAAATGGAATACAGGATATAGATTTTGTTTTAACTACACAAGAACTTGCCAGAATGATAGAAGAATCAGGGCTTTCATTTAATACATTGGAAAAATCAGCCTTCGATATGCCTTTAGGTTTTAAAACCGGTGGCGGAGTTATTTTCGGTAATTCCGGCGGTGTTGCTGAAGCTGTTTTAAGAAATGTTCTTTCTAAATCAGATTCCAACGAAACTGATGAATTTAGCTTTATCAGAGGTGAAGGCGGAATAAGAGAAGTTACGGTTAAAGTTGGCGAAAAAGATTTAAGAGTTGCCGTAGTTCACGGTTTAGGCAACGCAAGAAAAGTTATCAAAGCAATTAAGAATAAAGAAAAAGAATATGACTTGATAGAAGTTATGGCTTGCCCCGGCGGCTGTATCGGTGGTGCAGGACAGCCTGTTTATGACGGTATGGCAACAAGAAACAGAAGAACAAAATGTTTGTATGAAAATGACAAAGTTTTGGAACTTCATAAACCTATGGATAATCCTTATGTTCAGCAAGTTTATCAGAAATACCTTGATAAGCCGTGCAGCCATAAGGCACATGAGATTTTACATACTACATATGTAAATAGAAAGGTTAAATAGTCTAACGAAAAAATAGTAAATTTTGGACTAAAATATTGAAACTCGCAAACTTATGTACCCCTTACGGGAAATGTACACCGCGTTTGCGAGTTTCTTCATTTCATCACAAACTTTGCCGTTTTTTCTGTGTAGTTACATTTATTTAATGGCTTTTGTTTTTTTGTAATTTATAATATAATTTTTATATAATATAACAAATTCATTTTGGGGGATTTATGAATAAAATATTTTCAATAATTACATTGTTGTTTTTAAGTACATGTTTGTTTGCGGCAGATATTGTAAATATGAAACTTGGCGATTTCGATGTGACAGCAATAACAATACAATATATGAATCACAAAGACAGCCTGTTCCGTTACTACGGTGATAAAGATATAGAAGATTTTCTAAAACAGGATGGTGCTACAGCATCGGCAATAAATGTTTTCTATGTAAATACTGGCGATCATAAAATATTGTTTGATACGGGAATAAATACAGAAGTTTTATTGAAACAATTAAAAAGTATAAAAGTTGATCCTAAAGATATAGATATTATTTGTATAACACATATGCATTTTGATCATATAGCAGGCTTGGTAAACAACGCTCAAAAAACTTTTCCTAATGCCGACATTTATATATCGGAAGAAGAGCTTATGGCTAACAGAAATTCTCAAATTCTGCCTATTTGTTCTGATAAAATAAAGAGTTTTGCACAAAATGAACAAATATTACCTTATATAAAAACTGTTCCTGCATTCGGACATACAGACGGTCATACGATGTTTGAAATTACAAGTAAAGGTAAAAAAATGTTGGTATGGGGAGATATTATTCATGCACCTATACAGTTTCAAGATCCAAACATATATTTAACTTATGATACGGATTTTGAAAAAGCATTAGCTGTAAGAACACATCTTTTATATGATTACGCAGACACCAGCGAATATATTGCAGGTGCTCATTTGTTAAACTGTGGGATAGGACAGATACAGAGAAATAAAAATGGTTTTAAGTTTATTCCTGTTCAGATTTTTCAAAAACATTAAAAGATATTGTAAATTTTTTCTTGACAGAGAAAAATTTTTTTTGTAGAATAAATGCCGTTGTTAATTTGAAAACTTTATATCGGATGGGCCCGTAGCTCAGTTGGTAGAGCACTTCACTTTTAATGAAGCTGTCACGCGTTCAAGTCGCGTCGGGCTCACTTTTTTAAGCTCCCATCGTCTAGGGGTTAGGACACATGATTTTCAATCATGCAGCAGGAGTTCAATTCTCCTTGGGAGCGTTTTAAAATAACTATTTTATAATAAAAAAAGACTTGTATAATTTTATACAAGTCTTTTTTATTTTCTAAAATTATAATATTACAAATCCGAAAACTTAATTAGTTCTATATTATTTCTTTGACAATATTCTTTTAATAAAATATCACAACAAACCAACAATTCTTTTTCTCTCCAAATTTCACCGTATCCGGGATGAGTCATAATTTCAGAAACATTATAATCTTCATCAACGTTACCATAATACCAACCTTCAATAAAATGTTCCGGAAATTTTATACCATTAGAAATTAATGAATTTTTTAATTGCAAACTACCAAATTTATCAAAAAATCTTATTTTATCAACATTGTATTCCTTACATAAATCTATAACAATTGATAATACTTCAGGAAATAAATGTGTATGGTGATGACTATCAAAATGATCTATTTTTATACCTGCAGATAATAATTTATCTATTTGTTGTTTTATTTCCCCTTTTATAACTTGTTGTTCGGGAACAATATTATTTATCCACCCTTTTACAGTACCTACACCATGCTCAATATCAAAATGTTTATCCAAATCTATATGCAAACCTATACCTAACTCGGGATTTTCTTTAGCCAACATAACAGCTTCATCAAAAGCATCTCTATTTACAAGCATAGAAGTGCTTCTTACAACACCATTTTTATATGAATAAATAATGGCTTTATTTATCTGTGTCCTATATCCGAAATCATCAGCATTTACTATAAGTTTTTTCATAATTTATCCATTATATCTAAAAAAGCTCACATCCTAAAAAACAGATGTGAGCTTTTTTCTCTAAAATTCAATATTACAAAATATTTTTTGCTACCAACATTTCTGCAATTTCTACTGCGTTAAGTGCAGCACCTTTTAACAAATTATCGGATACTACCCAGAAAGTTAAACCGTTATCACAAGAAATATCTTTTCTTATTCTGCCGACAAATGTTTTTTGTTGATTTTGTGCAAATAACGGCATAGGATATTTATTTTCTGCAGGATTATCTATAACTTCTACACCTTTTGCCGTAGACAAAAGCTCTCTTGCTTTTTGAGGTGTAATTTCTTTTTCCGTTTCAATCCATACGGATTCGCTGTGTGCTCTTAAAACAGGAACTCTTACACAAGTTGCACTTACTTTTATTCCTCTATCACCCATAATTTTCATTGTTTCGTTTGTCATCTTCTTTTCCTCTTTTGTGTATCCGTTCTCTTCGAAAACATCTATATGAGGAATTAAATTAAATGCTATTTGATAAGGAAACTTTTCCAATGCGG
>JAFPUA010000094.1 GCA_017413305.1 Candidatus Ruminimicrobiellum caprinum | reverse complement strand
CAAGAAAGATTTTGGAAGAAAACAGAGATAAACTTGAATATTTGGTACAAATGTTGATGGAAAGAGAAACTTTAACAGGCGATCAAATTGACATAATAATGAAAGGCGAAAAACTTGAGCCGAGAGAAATTGATAAAGAAAAGACTGAACCTGTGGAACCGTTAAAACAACCTGAACTTACTGAACAGAAAATTGAAGAGAAAAAAAAGGTTGTTGAAGAGCCTAAAGTTGAAGAGAAAAAACCGGTACAAGAAGATTTGTTTAAATGAAGCTTACAACTGACAGCTTAAAGCTTAGAGTTTAGTGTATCCTACGGATAAGATATTGAGCATTTTTCGCAGAGCGAAAAATTTAAAACATTTGCAGTTTTACCGAAAACTATAAGCTGTAAGCTATAAACTATAAGCTAAAAAATACACAGTGTTTTTTAAGGAATACAAAATGAAACATTATGATAAAAATAAAGTAAAAAAAGCAGTAGCATTAATGCTTGAAGGTTTCGGAGAAGATCTTCAAAGAGAGGGAATAAGAAGAACTCCGGAACGCGTAGCTGAATTCTATGAAGAAATGTTGTCCGGTTATAATGTCGATATAGAAAATATTATTCCTGTTCATTATGAAACTGAAGAACATGAAGAAATAGTGATAGTGAAAGATATTCCCGTTTATTCGATGTGTGAACATCATTTACTTCCTTTTTATGGAAAAGTACATATTGCATATCTGCCTAAAAAAGATAGAATTGCAGGAATATCAAAGCTTGTCAGAGTTGTTGAAGCTTTTTCGCATAGACTTCAGTTGCAGGAAAGGTTATCTAAACAGATAGTTGACACATTGATGAAAACTATTCAACCTAACGGTGCAATGGTTGTAATTGAAGCTGAACATTTGTGTATGACGATGCGAGGCGTAAAAAAGCCCGGCTCTAAAGTAATAACATCCGCAATGCGTGGAATATTTTTAAAAGACGCAAGGACGAGAGCTGAAGCTTTATCTTTGCTTAAATAAAATGAATATTAGAAAAATAAAAGTTGATAATATTGAAGATGCCATAAAAATAGTTGCAAGTACAAAGTGTGACGAATATGTTCATAAAAAACTTGCAAAGAAAATGTTGCAAAGTTCTTTCATAATAGAAGATATCGATAACAGAGCGTCCAATATTTTAAAACAGGAAGCTTTATCGTGCGGATGTGATGCCGCAGTAAGCAAAGATGTTTCCATGTTTAAAAAAGAAATCTCTAATGCTGTTTTGTGCGCAACACGCTATCAGGCAGAGAAGCTTGCTATGAAAATAAAAGAGCAGCCTTTCGGACTGAAAGAAATTTCTAAAAAACTGTTGGAAATATTAAAAGAACAGAAATACAGAAAAATATTTTGCGCTAAAAGAAAAATAGTTTTGAAAGACAGTCCGCTTGTTATGGGTATAGTAAACTTGTCTGAAGATTCTTTTTTCGGCAACGGAATCTCTGACGAGAAACAAGCCGTAAACAGTGCAATTGACATGCAGGAAAAAGGGGCAGATATTATTGATATCGGAGCAGAATCTACAAGGCCGGGATCGAAGGATATAGATGTAAAAGATGAAACAGCAAAAATAAAGAAGTTTTTAAAACTTGCAAGAAAAAAAATAAAAATACCGATATCGATTGATACATATAAGTCTGAAGTTGCGGAAGTCGCTTTATCCGAAGGTGCGGATATCATAAATGATATTTATGCACTTAGATATAATAATACCAAGTTGAGTATGGCAAAGATTGTTGCCAAACATAAGGCTGCAGTTGTTTTAATGCATATGCTTAAAACTCCTTTGACGATGCAACAGAATATAAAGTACAATGATGTAATATCTGATATTTGTAAGTTCTTATATACACAGGCAGAATATGCCATTGAACACGGAATAAAAAAAGAGTCGATAATAATTGATCCTGGTATAGGGTTTGGTAAAACCGTAGAAGATAATTTAACAATTATTAAAAAAATGGTTGAGTTTAAATCTTTAGGATATCCTGTTCTTGCAGGGTTATCGAACAAAAGTTTTTTGGCAAAAGTAATAAAAAATGAAAGTTTTGATGAAAGATTTTCCGCAAATATCACGGCAAATATTTTAGCTGCAAAAAACGGAGCAGACATTTTAAGAGTACATAATGTTAAAGAAATAAAACAGTCTTTAAAAATATTAAAAGCAATAGAGGCATAAAATGAGTTTAATTTATCACATTTGGTCAATATATATTGTAAATATCCTCGATATTTTGGTTGTTTCGTTTATTCTGTATAAATGTTTGGTCGCTATAAAAGGGACAAGAACTATTCAGATAGTTATCGGTTTAATAGCTTTGTTTGCTATTACAATTATAGCTAAAGATGTTATTCATTTAAGAGCTTTATCGTGGTTAATGAACAAGTTTTGGCTGGCAGCGGTCATCATATTGTCTGTTGTTTTTCAAACAGAAATCAGATATGCTCTTGCAAAACTCGGCAGCAAAATAGCATTCAATGAAACGGATATTAAAACTAACTTTCTTGAAGAAATTTCTGAAGCTGCAATAGAAATGAGCAAATCTAAAATAGGTGCATTGATAGTATTGGAAAGAAGTTTCGGTTTAAAAAATTATACGGATACCGGAACAATGTTGGATGCTAAGGTCAGTCATGAACTTTTGCTATCCATATTTAATACGAAATCTCCCATACATGACGGTGCTGTTATTGTTAAAAATGAAAGACTTCATTCTGCGGGCTGTGTTCTTCCAATAAGTACGGAAATAGAGGTAAAACATTTGGGTACCAGACATAGAGCTGCTATCGGTATATCTGCATTGACAGATGCTATTGTAGTAGTTGTTTCTGAAGAAACAGGAAGAATATCTTTGTGTATCGGTGGAGAAATAGAAGCTGTTTCAAGAGAAAAATTGCAGTCAAGCTTAGCTGAAAATTATAAACAAAGGCATATAAACAATGAACAATAAAAAGTTAAATTTTAAAAAAATTAAAAAGTACATTTTAAGAAATTGGGAATTGAAATTAATTTCATTTTTCCTTGCATTAATCTTTTGGACTTATGTGATTTTATAAAAAATAAAAATATACTGTAT
>JAFPUA010000093.1 GCA_017413305.1 Candidatus Ruminimicrobiellum caprinum | reverse complement strand
GAAGTTAAAAATATTTTTTTTACTTTTAATTTATTTAAACCGTAAAGTATTGCTTTTGCTGCTCCTCCTGCACCTACAACAAGAACATTTTTATTTTTTAAGTTTACTTTTTTCTGTTTTAAGTCCGTAATAAAACCTTGCCAATCAGTATTTGTACCGTAAAGAACACCGTTTTTATTGACGATAGTATTAACACTACCGATTTTCTTTGCATCCTCATCAACAATATCTAAATACTTCATTACCTCTACTTTATGAGGAACAGTAACATTTACGCCTGCAATATTTAATGTTCTTATCGACCCAACGGCAGCTTTCAAATCTTTTGGCAAGATATCAAAAGCAAGATATACATAATTTAACTTATTTTTAGAAAACCAATTATTGTGCATTACCGGAGATAATGAATGTGAAATGGGATTACCGAATATTCCGACAATCTTTGTAGTAGAATTGATATTTTGACTCATATATAAAAAACCTTTTAGGCAATAAAAAAGAGCGGGCAATGGGACTTGAACCCACGACATTCTCGTTGGCAACGAGACGCTCTACCACTGAGCTATGCCCGCAATTTGTTTTAGAGTGCTGGGGACGGGAATTGAACCCGTACCCGGTTAAGGACACGCACCTCAAGCGTGCGCGTATGCCAGTTCCGCCACCCCAGCAATCTGTACTACTATTACTTCCCGGGCTGCTGAGGAGCAGATACAGGTATATTAGAAACCTGATCAACAACCGACTTCAAACTTACTCTTGTTGACATCAATGTCAAAGTAAGAGAAGTTACCATAAATACTATCGCACAACCAATTGTAACTTTCTTTATGAAAGCCATTCCGCTCGGTGCGCTAAATATTTGATCAGATCCCCCTCCACCGAAGATACCTGCCATACCACCACTTTTCCCGGCCTGAAGAAGAACTATAACTATTAATGCAAAACAAACTATACAATGTAATGTAATTATCAAATAGTAAAGTATCATAATTGCAATATTATACTAAAAAAAAATTTTTTTTGCAAGAGGAAAATTTAAATAATGTAAAATATACAATAAAAGAATGGCAACGACTAACTTTAAAGACACTGGATCACGACGCTTCGCTCGCTATGACAAAATCATTTTTGAGCGACGAAAGATTTTATCAATAAATGTAACAAACTAAAAAAAACTGAAAGATTTGTCAGTGAGACGAAGAATTCCCGAGCTGCAGTGTACGAATGTGTACATAGTACATAAGGCTCGGGAATTCAAAGTCGCAACTAAAATATTTCTGTTTTTTTGTTAAAAGATGTAAGCTTATTTTGCCGGCAAGGCAGCAATCCCAGGAAGATCCTTTCCTTCGAGGAATTCAAGAGATGCTCCGCCACCTGTAGAAACATGTGTAATCTCTTTATCTACACCTGCTTTCTTAACGGCAGAAACAGAATCTCCTCCGCCGACAACGGATATTGCTCCGCCTTTTGTTGCTTCAGCAACAAGCTTTGCAATTTCAACGGTACCTTTAGAAAATTCAGGAACTTCAAATATTCCGAGAGGTCCGTTCCAAACTATAGTCTTTGCAGCTTTTACAACTTCACTGAATTTTGCAATAGATTTAGGGCCTGCATCTACTCCCATAAAACCATCTTCTATATCAAGTCCGTCTGTATTTTTTACAGTTGCTCCTTGAGGAACTGACTTCGTTTCAAAATCAACTGCAGTTGCTATAACATGATCAACGGGAAGCAAGAATTTTACACCTTTACTTTCTGCTTTTTTCAACAAATCTTTTGCCAAATCAAATTTATCTTCTTCAACACGAGATTTACCTGTTTTGTATCCTTGAGCTTTTAAGAAAGTGTATGCCATTGCTCCACCGATAATAATAGAGTCAACTTTGCTTAAAAGATTTTCAATAACATTAATTTTATCTGAAACTTTTGCACCGCCCAAGATAGCTAAGAAAGGTTTAACAGGAGCATTTAAAGCATCTCCCAAGAATTTTAATTCCTTTTCTACCAAATAGCCTGCTGCAGCTTCTTTAACAAATTTTGTTACACCGACATTGGAACAATGTGCTCTGTGTGCTGTTCCAAAAGCATCGTTAACAAAAATTTCATTATCGCAAAGTGCTGCAAGTTCTTCTGCAAATTTAATTGCAGTTTCATCTTTTTCAAGTTTCGTTTCTTCTTTTCTGTATCTTGTGTTCTGAAGAAGAAGAACTTCACCGTCTTTAAGCTCTGCAGCCATTTTCTTTGTTGCATCGCTTGTAACTTTCGGATCATCGGCAAATTTTACCTGAACGCCGAGTCTTTCACTTAATGCAACTGCAACCGGAGCCAAAGAAAGTTCCGGTAAAGGTTCTCCTTTTGGCTTGCCCATATGTGAGCAAAGAATAATTTTTGCTTTTTCTGCCAATAATTTCTTTATAGTCGGAAGAGCAGCATCAATTCTTTTATAGTTCTGAATTACGCCCTGTTTTAAAGGAACATTAAAATCACATCTAACAAGTACTTTTTTACCTGCAATGTTTTTTAAATCATCTACGGTTTTTTTGTTTAACATTTTGGGTTACTCCTTGTAAAATTAAAATTGGGTTCAG
This sequence comes from Candidatus Ruminimicrobiellum caprinum, assembly GCA_017413305.1. GTDB lineage: Bacteria > Elusimicrobiota > Endomicrobiia > Endomicrobiales > Endomicrobiaceae > Ruminimicrobiellum > Ruminimicrobiellum caprinum. The sequence goes on along the minus strand of JAFPUA010000093.1, from coordinate 154 downwards.
CCTTTGTAAAACACAGAGACTGAACCCAATATAAATTAAATTTAATCAGCTAAACAAATATTAGTTCAATTCTGCTAAATACTTAATTGTTCTAACCATCTGGCTTGTATAGCTGTTTTCGTTATCATACCAAGAAACAACCTGTACCTGATAT
>JAFPUA010000092.1 GCA_017413305.1 Candidatus Ruminimicrobiellum caprinum | reverse complement strand
TGGATGTAGGTGTAGTTGAGATATTTAAAAAAGGTAAAAATGGAAAAACTGTCAGAACTACCTGTGAAATAGATTTTATATGTAATAAGGGATACAAAAGATATTATATTCAATCGGCATTATCTATAGATGATGAAGATAAGAAAGAAATAGAAATAAGACCTTATTTAAATATTGATGACAATTTTACAAAAATTATTGTTACCAAAAATTCTCCTGTGTATAGAAATGAGCAAGGTATTTTGATTGTTGGACTTAAAGATTTTTTATTAAATCCTAACAGCTTGGATTTATAGTGTGCCAATTAATTATAAACTATAAATTGTCATTTTTGTCGTTCTGTCATTAATTATAAATTGTAAATTATAAATTGCCGTTATCCTACTTGTATAATCTTCGATAGTTCGGAATATTTGCTTCCGTTGATGAGTTGTTTTATTTTTATATTTTCCGGAGCTGATAAAGTTGGATCTTTTTCAATAATATCTTGTGCGATATCCTTTGTCTGTTCAATAATTTCTACATCTTTTATGATATTTCCTGCCTTAAATTCCGGAAATCCATGCTGCATTGTTCCGGTAAACTCTCCCGGTCCACGCATCTTTAAGTCTTCTTCAGCAATCTTAAAACCATCGTTAGTTTGTGTCATTATGGCCAGTCTTTGTGCGGAATTTTTGCCTCTTGAAGAAGATACCAGTATGCAGTAAGATTGTTTATTTCCTCTACCTACGCGTCCTCTTAACTGATGCAGAGTTGCTAGCCCGTATCTATCTGCATGTTGTATTATTATCATAGTAGCATTAGGAATATCTATTCCTACCTCAATAACGGTAGTTGCTACAAGAATATCAAATTCTTTGTTCTTAAATTGTTGCATTATTTCATTTTTTTCCTTTGGTGACATTTTACCGTGAAGAAGTGCAAGCTTGTTATTTTTAAATACCGTTGTCGCCAATGTTTCTGCCTCTTTAACGGCAGACTTCAGTTCCATTTTGTCGCTTTCGTCTATAAGAGGATAAACTATAAAAACTTGATGGCCTTTATCTATTTCATCCTTTGCTTCTATATATGCCTGTTGTTCGGAAAAGCAGAAAGTTTTTATAGGTATCCTGTTAGGAGGAAGTTCTTTTATTACACTTATTGATATTTCTCCGTATATTGTCATTGCAAGTCCGCGCGGTATAGGCGTGGCTGTCATCATTAATATATCTACAAATTTCCCATTAGCAAGAAGAGCAGCCTTCTGCATGACACCGAATCTATGTTGTTCGTCGATGACTACAAGACTTAGATTTTTAAATTTTACTCTTTCTTCCATTACGGAGTGTGTGCCTACGATAATATTTGTTTTGCCATTTTTTATATCGGCTAAAATTTCTTCGCGTTTCTTCTTTGCTTTTAAAGCAGAGGATGTCACAAGCTCTATGTTTACGTTTAGCCCTTCAAGCATATTTTTAAATGTTAGGTAATGTTGTTCAGCTAAAATTTCTGTAGGGGCAACTATTGCGGCTTGATATCCATTCTCTACTGCAAGAAGAATTGCACTTAATGCAACGACCGTTTTTCCTGAGCCAACATCGCCCATCAACATTCTATTCATTCCTTTAGGGCTTGTCATGTCA
>JAFPUA010000012.1 GCA_017413305.1 Candidatus Ruminimicrobiellum caprinum | reverse complement strand
GAATTAGCACAAGTTTTTCAATGTATATGGCGGATTTTAGGTCTTCCGTTCAGTATTGTATTTATAGGAGAAAAACGCAAAGAAACAGATTCTTTTTGCTCTTTTCATGATATTGAAAAGCAAGATTTAATTAGTGAACATTTGTTCCGCCTGCGCCATGAAGTATGGTATTTATGCAAGATGAAGGTGCCCAAACATTCGCCGTTATTGTCCGGGCACGGTGGCAATAGTGGCATGATTCACAAAACCTGAGTGCTTTATGCAGCAAAGGGATTTTTTCTTTTCCCGTCCCTTGTGCCGAAAGTGGTGTATTGAACCGCAGGGAAAGAAAAGGGGCTGCCACCTTTTTATGGCAGCAAAAACAAATAATAAAAAGAAATAAGATGAAAATAATAAATAAAATAGCCATAATGGCAATAGTAATAATGACAACTGCAACAATAGTTTTTGTTGCCTGCAAAAAAGAAGAAGAAAATGTGTTGCAACACAAAAATAATATGTATAACAATAATATTGAAAATATTGGCATTATACATAATAATGCTTTAGCATACTTATATGAAGAATGCTTTAATAATGTTAGTAATTTACGAAACACTTCTTTCAATACATGTAATTTGTTTATTAAAAATTGCTTGCAAACTTACTTAAATGAATATTATAATATTGATTTACAAATGAGTGGACAAGTTTTAAATGAAATGAATGAAAACGAGTATGCTGAAGAAATTACATTATCCGATTTTACAAGTGGTGTAGATGATGAAATATATTTAACTGCACTTACTTCTATTTACAATGTATTTGAAGGGAGTATTGCTTCATATGAAGAACTTGATTTGTTGCTAACCGATATAGAACAAAGTGTAGTTGATACATTATGTTATGAAAATGTCCGTATGGCATGTGATATCTGCCGATACTCTTACCTTTACTGGAAAGAAAATTATATAGACTGGTGTAACCTATTATCTAATCCAGATAACGATTCTTTATGCTATACAACAGGAGGTTGGACAGCATTTAAAAAAATTATAAAAGGCGATGTGCAAGGAGCACTAACTGGAGCTGGAATAGGTACATCATTTGCAGGTATTGGGGCAGTAGCAGGAGCTTTAATAGGTGCTCCATTCGGTTCGGGTTTGGCAGGTATTGATATTGCATTAGACTCAGCTGCTGCAAGAGCAGATAGACAAGCAGAACTAAATAATTAAAATTTGTATTTATATAGTATGAAACTGAAAATTGTAGAATCCGCAAAAAAGGGTGGTGGTATAAAAAAACTAATTATAACCGTGATTATTGGTTTTTTGTTTTTTGTTTTATGTGATTATTTCTTTATTTTTCCGGAACACCCTATCTGGCGATGTATTTTAAAAGGCATCGTATTTCTGATATATTTTTTTATTGTTGCTGAATTATATCTCAGAGCAAAAGAAAAAAAATCTACTAAATAAGTACAAGCAAACAGGTAAATCACACAAGAGCAACTTTTGTTGCTCTTTTACCGTTTTTGGGAAAAGTTTTCTTAACAAATATTTCCAAATGGTGCGTTATGTAAGAAAGAAATTTCAGCAAAATTGGCATTAATTATAACGGAAACATATTATTTTTAGTTTATAAAAAAAATTCCCCATTTTTACCTTTCGTATTATTTTTTTTCGTATCTTTGTAGAAAATTTAGTTTTCTATGTTTTTAGTAGGATTATTAGAAGAAAAACGGTAAAAAAAAATTATTAACAAAAAAATTTAAGAATATGAAAAAGTTATTATTCGCTGCATGTGCAGCATTAGTTATGACAGGAATGTTATTTGTTTCCTGCAAGAAAGAGAAAGTTGAAATTGAAAAAGTCAGTACTTGTGTAGATAAAATAAGAAAAGAACCACCGGAGATACACTGGGAATGGCGTGTGTTTTTAGTCCCTGAAGAAAACGGGAGATGTTATGCTTACCATAAATGTATAGCAAACGCCACTATATATAGAAATGAGTGTGACCCTAACAGTTCATTTACTCCTGGAAATCAAATAATGCCGTTATATGATGAACATGGCAACCACATTTGGTTTCGTTGTGATTATTTAGAAAATTATATTACTATATCAGATGATGGGCAAGATACATCCTTGAATGGAGACGGATTTGAATTGATAAGAGCCGCCATGGAACAATTATATGAAGACGGAGGGTTGCTAATTCCTATAAACGAATATATAAGTTCACATATTAATTAATAAAATATTTATAGTTATGCGAAAAATTACTTTGATTATCCTTTTACTTATCTATTTGACATTCAATGCTTGTGTCGGGAATAAAAAAGTGACCATGCAAACTACTTATTCTATGTTAATGATAGATACTGCTCATAAGTTTCCATTGTGGACAATAATAGAAGATGACAACAGAATTCGTTCATTGATAGTGTTATCAGAAAAGGATTCTTCTATTTATGTGCTGGTAGAAAAAGATAGTGTATTTGAACCCATACGGTCTTTTGTTTTGGATGATAATACCAAAAAGTATTTGTTTGCTGAAGAAATGGATAAAGCGGGTAAATCATCATATTTTAATATGATGGATTCCAACACTCTACTTATTACAGCTAATGCGCAAGTATTTTCTGTATAT
>JAFPUA010000091.1 GCA_017413305.1 Candidatus Ruminimicrobiellum caprinum | reverse complement strand
ACCGTACACAACAATAGAACTGATAACAAAAATTGAAACAATTAAATATTTTATTTTTTTATCTTGAAGAAAATAAAATAGCAGCACATTAATAAACATTATAACAAACGATATTCCATACACACCAAAAACATCAGCACACTGAATAAGCGATGCAAAAGAATGTTGCGAATAGCCCAATAAATTTATAGGGAAACTGCCAAAGAAATAATTTCTAATATATTCCAACACCACCCAAGCAGATGCTGCAAAAAACGCAACAATAAATTTATTATATTTTTTAATACCATTTAACAAACATACAAAAAACATAAAATATATGGATAAGCCTAACCATACTATTATCGAAACAACAAAAGAATCAAGTAAAGATTTTGTATTCTTTAAAAGGAATAAAAACATCCAATCAAATGACACTAAAGAAAATGTTATTCCTGTGATAAAACCATAAAGGATAGATTTTAAGAATTTATTTTCATAAACAACAAATATCAACGGAACAAATGCCACCCACACAAGAAAAAATAAATTAAACTTTTCAAACGATAAAGCTAACAAAATTCCAGATAGTATTGATAATAATAAATATTTATACTTTTTCAACATTGAACTTTTTACAAAAATTTTCTATAGCATACAATGGAACATCATACAAACTGTTGACTTTTTTATAGTCGGCAATAGATGTTCTGATAGCAATAGCGGGTTTATATTTTTCTGTATAAACTAAAAGACTTTTTGCTTTTAGATTTGTCCCTGATTTTGCTTCTATAGGCACCACATTTTCTCCTAATTGTATCATAAGATCTATTTCACTTTTCCCGTTTTCTTTTGACCAATAGAAAATATCCTTATCTATACCTTTCAATTGTTGCAACACATACTGTTCCGTCAAAGCACCATTAAACTCTTCAAAAATTTTACTGTTTTCTATCAATATTTTTGAATCAACTCTACACAAAGAACTCAGCAATCCTATATCATTTATAAATAATTTAAAAGCATCAAAATCTTCATAAAATTTTAAAGGCAATTCCGGTTTGGTTATACGGTGAACTTTATGTATTAAACCGCTATCTCTTAACCAAGCGATAGCCAACTCAAAATCTTTTGCTCTTCCGCCTGTTTTTACTGCTCCGTATATAAATTTTTTATTTTCTTTTGTAAGTTGTGCAGGAACTGATTGCCATACCATCTTTATTCTTTCAACCATATTTTTTTCAATATGTTTGGAAAAGTCCTGTTCATAAGAATTTAATATTCTTTTTTGAATTTTTCTGACATTAATAAAATCTTGTTGTTCTATGAAATTTTGAACAACTTCCGGCATACCGCCAATATAAAAATAGTATCTTAAATATCGAAAAAGGGTATCTCCAAATATTCTAATATGTTCAAAATCCAAACTTTCTAAAATATTTACTAATCTCCATTCTCCTATTGCATCTAAAAATTCTAAAAAACTTAAAGGATATAAATCCATAAAATCTACTTTTCCTACGGGAAAAGATGTTCCTGTGTGTAATGTTACCCCAAGCAGAGATCCAGCACAAACGATATCATATTCAGGAGCATTTTCATTAAAATACTTTAAGCTTGTTAATGCTTTAGGACATTCTTGTATTTCATCAAAAATTATTAAAGTATCTTCCGGTGTAATTTTCATTTTTATAACAGCTTCAATATCCTGTAAAATTCTTTTAGGATCAAGATCTTTATAAAAAATATTTTGAATATCCGGTTTATCTTCAAAAGTTATATATGCTGCTTTTTTATAATATTTTTTTGCAAATTCCTGCATAAGCCAAGTTTTCCCTACTTGTCTTGCACCTTGAACAATCATAGGTTTTTTTTGGGGATTTTTTTTCCAATTTATTAGAGTTTGTATAGCAAATCTTCTCACATTTTTCTCCAAGTCATAAATTTATATATAAATTATACACTTTTCGGAACGAAAAATCAAGAGTTTTTACATTTTTCGGAACGAAAATTTTTATTTTTCAACACTTTTCGGAATGAAATTTTATATAATACAAAGATAGATAAGGCTCAAAAAAACAATTCATAATTTATAATGTATAATGTACAATAAACTACAATGGCAATAAACTGAAAGACATTTTACGATTTATAATTGATAATTAAAAAGGACGACAGGCATGTCTGTAATACCTGTCGTCCTTTTTTGGTTATATATAACTTATACTTCATTTTTTGTTATTGCATCATACATTAAAAATTGTTTTACAATTTTTATGCGGCGGCAGCAACTGCACGGATATCTGACAATTTCATCAATGCTGTTGGCATATAGTCTCTTGCAGCACCTCTACCTTTTCCAAGCATTCCGCCTAAATCTTTCAACAAATCTTCTTTTGCTATTACTATCTTTTCAGTTACTGCTTTCTGTAACTTAGTTACATCTATTTCAAACTCTTCACTATCAACTCTGTTTGTTCCTACACTATCATTTACAGTACTTGCTACTATGTTTCTGTTAACTGCCTTATTAATAACAAGCTGTGTCATCAAATCTTCAGGTCTTTCAGCATTGTTCAAAAGTTCTACCAATGTACTATCTTGGTTAACCATTATCAACATATCTCTAACAACAGAAAGTATCTTGATTGATGCCATAATATCTTTACCATCAACGTCTTCCATTGCAAATATTCTACCTGCTTGCTGGCTATATGCATGTACAATATCCTCAACTTTTGTATTCTTGTTTGTTATATCGTTAATATTATTAAAACCTAAAGCTTCTGCCATTTCATCAGCACTACCGTATATTGCAAGTGTCGCAGCTAATGCATCGTTCAATTCTGCAGGGTTCGTTACACCATAAATTGTAGTTGATAATGTCTGCTGTAAGCTATCAAACATGCTACTAAATTTATTCATAGCATTAGTCATAATTTGATCATTAGGATCGTATATCGTTTTTAGAGCTGTATTGCTGCGTATAACTTGTTTATTGGCAAGAACTACTCCGCTAAACTTGTAACCCTCATTTTCTACAGCTTTAATATCTGCTGTATTTGTAACCTTAGCAACATGTCCTCTTGCTACTTTTTTACCATTTTCTTTTTCTTCAGAATATGTAAACAATGCAACCGCCTCTCCAGAGAAGGAACTTATATCTTTAGTATCTACAGTAGCATATTCATAATCTTTTCCGAGGTTGCCTCTTAATTCACCCAACTCAGATGTTCCAATTAAAGTTTCCGCTGTGCCTATAGCTGCAGACTGTGCTACTTTTGCAACACCACCTGCAACCCACAATGTATCAAGTATATAGTCTCCGGCTTTCTTATTCGGATCAAGCTGAGCTGTTGGATCTCCAACGATATCTCTAAATGCTATTACTGCACAGTTGGCCGCTGTTGCCGGCTGTTCAACTTGAACAACTGGCTGTTCTGCAGACTGTTCAGCTACAGGCTGTTCCGCTTTACCAAAAATTACTTCTGTAAGAGGTGTAGCCTGCTGGCTATCTCTATTATTATATGCGGAATTTATCTTTGCAGGTAACTCTT
>JAFPUA010000090.1 GCA_017413305.1 Candidatus Ruminimicrobiellum caprinum | reverse complement strand
TATTTTTGATTATAGTATTTACTTAAAATTTCGTTTACTTCTTTCTGTCTTTTCTGCATATTTATTGCAGCTTGTTTATTTGAAGAATCTTTAACTTTGCTTGCAGGAACTGCATCGGCGTAAATATCATTTATATTTATAGGTTTATTTTGTAATATAGAATCATCTGAGATTGCTCTTAAAATTAGTTTTATAGTGCCTTTTTCTTGAGCAAGAATGATCTTTTGTGCCTGTTCAACAGATACTGCCAATGTTACGGGAATATTTACAGAAACAGGCGTATCGGCATCTAAGTTTGATGTGCCCATAACACTTGTCCCAACAGACAAAACTAAAAGGTCTTGTGCAACCATACACGATGCTTCTTCAAATTCCTTATTTTTTGTTTCGTATTCTACTATAGACAACAAATCAACTTTGTTCCCTGCAGAAATTATTCCTTTTATTTCCTGCGTATCAAAAATAAGAGTTATTGCCCTTTTTCCGTCAGGAATAATGTTTGATATTCCTGTGCCAAAAGATATAGGTGTAATTTTGGAGGATGTAATCTGCTCGCCTTCCTCTATCGGAAGAGTTGAAATAAAATATGGATTACCATCCACATAAAAATCTTTTCTGTCGGAAATATATTTCGGCTGTGCATATTGTTTAGGAATAACTCTTTCTTTTATTTGAGTTTCTGTTATTGTTTCGCCCTGTCCTATTCTTGTTGCTGCGACTATTACTTTCACCGGTTCTGCCATGCTTATATTTTTTTGACCTGCATCGTACAAATACAAAGAAGAAAATACGGCAGACAAAAAATAAAACACGACAACAAAAACAATATTTTTATTCATACCATTCCTTAAAACTGAAATTTAATTAGAAATTAGGAATCAACGACAAATAACTTTTTAATTATTATTTTTTATACCGAAATTGATAATTTCTAATTGCTAATTGTCTTCCATCATTATCTAACATTTGCTTCTGTGGCAATTTTATCATTGGTTTCCGAGAACATTGTATTAACTTTACCACCGAAAAGTTTTACTGCAGAAATAACAACAACTACCACCAAGAATATAATAAGAATATATTCTACCATCCCTTGACCTTTTTTACTTTTAAACATAGCATTTTCTCCTATATAAAAATTTATTTTAAAACTGAAAGTTTAGTTTTGATTTCAAATTCGTCTTTTCCTGCCCAGCGAAGAATTTTCGGCATATCATAAGAATATGTTATAGACACTGAAGACATTTCTGCCGACGGAACAATAAAACTTTTTATGGAAGTAAAAATTTTTAACATATCCGAGATATTGATATCTTTTACTTTATAATCTTTTATATCTATTTTAATTTCTTTTATTTTTTTGATATCCAGTTTGCGTCCTTCAATCATTCTGTGTGTTAAATAATTTTCGATATCTTTCTTTATATCTTCCTTACTCAAAGATGTGTTGGAAATCATATCTGTACCGTATCTTGTTGCCGATACCAGTTGTTGCCAAGTTAAAAGAACTCTTGCAAACCAAACTACCGAAAAAATTAATACCACTACAACAGGCAATATAAAAACTCCTTCTAAAAAAGCCTGGCCCTTATTATTTTTACAAGGAAGAGATCCCCGACAAAAACACTCGGGGATGACAAAAAACAAAAATTTCATTTTTTTATTTTTTGTCATTTTTTCTTAGGTTTGATGATATCAAAGCCGGTATATTTTCTTAAAACTTCAGGAATTACAACAGAACCGTCTTCCTGCTGATAGTTTTCAAGTATTGTTGCAAATGTTCTGCCGACAGCAACTCCGGAACCATTCAAGGTATGAACAAAACCTCTTTTCTTTGTTGCTGCATTTTTATATTTGCAATTCATTCTTCTTGCCTGAAAATCTTTAAAATTTGAGCATGAAGAGATTTCTCTGTACATATTTTCACCACTCATCCATGCTTCCAAATCATAAGTTTTTGTTGAACTGAATCCAATATCTCCACTGCAGAGTGCCATAACTCTGTAAGGAATACCCAATAATTGCAAAACTTTTTCTGCATCGTTAGTTAAAAGTTCTAGTTCTCTTGCGGAATCTTCAGGTCTTACAAACTTTACAAGTTCTACTTTATTAAACTGATGATTTCTAATTAAACCTTTGGTATCTTTCCCGTAAGAGCCTGCCTCTCTTCTAAAACATGCTGAATAAGAAGCATATTTTATCGGTAAGTCTTTATCGTCGAGAACTTCGTCTCTGTGTAAGTTAGTGACAGAAACTTCTGCTGTAGGAATTAAATAAAGCTGATCGTCCGGACATCTAAACAAATCTTCTTCAAATTTCGGAAGCTGCCCTGTTCCTCTCATAGATGCTCTGTTAACCAAATAAGGTGTCATAATTTCTTTATAACCACTCTGTTTATGCGTATCTAAGAAGAAACTTATTATTGCTCTTTCTAAAGCACAACCTTCATTTTTCAAGACAGAAAATCTGGAACCTGATATTTTTGATGCTCTTTCAAAATCTAATATTCCGAGATTTTCTCCTATTTCCCAATGATGTT
>JAFPUA010000089.1 GCA_017413305.1 Candidatus Ruminimicrobiellum caprinum | reverse complement strand
TTTGACTATTTCTTCTTAGATTTCTTTTCTTTTGCAACTGCTTGTGCTGCTGCAAGTCTTGCTATAGGTACTCTGAAAGGTGAGCAAGAAACATATGTCATTCCGATAGCATTGCAGAATTCAACAGAGTTAGGTTCTCCACCGTGTTCTCCGCAGATACCGATTTTCATACCTTTTCTTACGCTTCTTCCTTTTTCAAGACCAATCTTAATCAACTGACCTACGCCTTCCTGATCAATTGTCTGGAAAGGATCTGCAGGCAATATTTTCTTTTCTTGATAGTCGCCTAAGAAAGCACCAACATCATCTCTGGAGAAACCAAAACTCATCTGAGTTAAATCGTTTGTTCCGAAAGAGAAGAACTCTGCAACATTTGCAAGTTTATCTGCTGTTAATGCTGCTCTCGGGATTTCTATCATGGTTCCGAAAGAGTAATCAAGTTTCTTGATTTTTGCTTTCTTCAAAACTTCAGCATGAACTTTTTCAACTATAGCTTTTTGAAGTTTCAATTCGTTTTCCGTACATACAACAGGAACCATTATTTCAGGATGAACTTTTTTGCCTTTCTTTAAAAGTTCAACTGCAACTTCAAATATAGCTCTAACCTGATATTCTGTTATTTCAGGATATGTTACACCAAGTCTTACTCCTCTGTGTCCCATCATCGGGTTAGATTCATGAAGAGCTTCTGCTCTTGATCTGAATTCGTCTAAAGAAATTTTCAAGCTCTTTGCAATAATTTCCTGCTGAGCTTTTTCTCTAGGAATGAATTCGTGGAGAGGAGGATCAAGCAATCTGATTGTAACTGCATATCCGTCCATAGCTTCCATTGTTCCCTTAATACTTGCTTTCATGAACGGAAACATTTCATCTAAAGCTTTCTTTCTTTCTTCTGTTGTTGCAGAAGCAATCATTTTTCTCAATGCGAATAAAGGTTTTTCTGAATTTTCGCCATAGAACATATGTTCTGTTCTGAAAAGACCGATACCTTCTGCACCGAAAGCTCTTGCTTTCTTAGCGTCTGCAGGGTTATCTGCATTCGTTCTAATTTTAAGTCTCTTAATAGAATCGCAAACTTTTAAGAAATCGAACAATATTTTGTTTTCCGTTGCATCAACCATCTTCAATGCTCCGTCATAAACAAAACCTTTTGTTCCGTTAAGAGTAATATAATCTCCTTCCTTAAATGTTTTGCTGCCGATTGTCATTGTTTTCTTTGCTAAATTAACTGAAATATCTGCACAACCTACGATACAGCATTTTCCCCATCCTCTTGCAACAAGTGCAGCGTGTGAGGTCATACCGCCTCTTGCGGTAAGCACTGCCTGAGCAGCTCTCATACCTTCAACATCTTCAGGGTTTGTTTCTTCTCTAACGAGAATAACTTTTTTACCTTTTTTATTCCAAGCAACTGCATCTTCAGCAGAAAATACTATCTGACCATTTGCTCCTCCAGGACCTGCAGGAAGACCTTTTGCCAAAACTTTTGCACCTTTTTCTGCTTTAGAATCTATAATAGGATGTAATAATTCATCTAACTGTGCAGGAGAAACTCTCAATACAGCTTCTTCTTTTGTAATGAGTTTTTCTTTTATCATGTCCATAGCCATTTTAACTGCAGCCGGACCGTTTCTCTTTCCAACTCTGCACTGAAGCATCCACAATTTACCTTCCTGAATTGTGAATTCGATATCAAGCATATCTCTATAATGTTTCTCAAGTTTTTTCTGTATACCATCAAGTTCTTTATAAACTTTAGGCATAAACTTTTCAAGAGAAACTTCGCCTTTGTTCTGTTCTGTTTTTGTTGCTTCATTAATGGAAGCGGGGGTTCTGATACCTGCAACAACATCTTCACCTTGAGCATTTACAAGGTATTCTCCATAGAAATGAGCATTTCCGTTTGCAGGATTTCTTGTAAAAGCAACACCGGTTGCAGAATTATCGCCCATATTTCCGAAAACCATGCTTTGAACATTTACTGCAGTTCCCCAATCTTCAGGAATTCCTTCAATTTTTCTGTAAGCGATTGCTCTCTTACCGTTCCAAGAAGCAAACACTGCGGAAATTCCACCCCAGAGCTGTTTCATAGGATCGTCAGGGAATTCTTTTCCTAAAACTTTTTTAACAACTACTTTGAATTCTTCACAAAGTTTTTTCAAATCTTGTGCGCTAAGATCTGTATCTTTTGTTATACCTTTAGCCTTTTTAGCTTTTTCCATAACTCTTTCGAGTTGTTTTCTGATTCCCATGTCGTCTGCAGGTTCAATTCCAGCTGCTTTTTCCATAACAACATCGGAATACATCATAATAAGTCTTCTATAGGCATCATAAGCAAATCTTTCATTTTTAGTTTTTGCGATTAAGCCCGGAAGAGTTTTTGATGTAAGACCTACATTTAAAACTGTTTCCATCATACCAGGCATAGAAGCTCTTGCACCGGATCTTACCGATACTAAAAGAGGATCTTTTGTGTCGCCGAATTTCTTGCCCATAATTTTTTCAACTGCTTTTAAAGCCGTTGCAACTTGTTTTTCAAGTTCCTTTGGGTAAGTTTTTTTGTGGTCATAGTAGTAAGTACAAACCTCTGTTGTAATTGTGAATCCCGGAGGAACAGGGAGCTTAACTTTTCCTGCCATTTCAGCAAGGTTAGCACCTTTTCCGCCCAGAAGGTTTCTCATACTGCCGTTACCATCTGCTTTTCCGCCACCGAACGAATAAACGAATTTCGCCATACTGCTTTCTCCTTGTTTTATTTTTACGAATTGAATCGTTATTGCTGTCGTTATAATAATCCAGAAATTTTAGCAATTAAAAATTTAAGTGTCAATAAAAATTTGGCTCTACAAGACAACTATCTCAACTGTTCTTTCTCGCGTCTAATATTATTAATTGAAAATTCCCCTTATTTAAATCCATATTAAATACTATATCAAATTTATCTTTATAATTAAATTCATCTTTGTACTTTGCGGCACTCCAAAAAAGAGCATTAATATATGTTCCGTCTTTACAAACTTTTATTTTCAAATGATCTTTATTTGGCCCTATAATACAAACATCTTCAAACTCAACATCTTTTAATAAAAATGTCGGAGGAACATTTGCTGCACCGAAAGGTTCCAATATATCCATGTCTAAATATGTATCTTTGTTTGTTTCGGAAATTTTAAGTTCACAATCGACAATAAATTTCTTCGTAGTCATTTCTTTAGATATAGTTTCATTGGCAATTTGTTTAATTTTATCTTTAAATTCTTTCATATTTTCAAGTTTTATCGTTACGCCTGCCGCTTGTGTATGTCCACCGAACTTAACTAACAATTCTTTAGTTTTATCAAGAGCAGACACGATATCAAAACCGTCAATAGACCTGCATGAGCCGGTAGCTTCGCCTGTTCCTTTGTCCTCGATAAAAAGTATCACAGGTTTGCTGTAAAGTTTCATTATTTTACTTGCAACTATTCCCGTAACGCCGTGAGGCAAATCTTTTGCCAATACAACAAAAATATTATCTTTTTCAATATCACACTGTTCTTGTAACAAAATATCAAACTGTTTTACATTTTCATTTTGAATTTCTTTTCTTTCATCATTTAATTTTTTTAATTCCGTAAAGGAAGCGTTTGCCTTATATTCATTATCTGCAAGCAACAGTTCTGCAGCAACATTTGCTTTATTCATTCTTCCGGCGGCATTTATCATAGGTGCAACATACCACGATATCGATTTTGCGCACATTAACTGTTTTTTAAGACATTCTTCAAATATATAGCTTAGTCCTAATCTCTTTTTTGAATTTTGTTTCATCATATCCAAACCGCTTTGTACGAGAATTCTATTTTCGTTTTCCAGCGGAACTATATCTGCAATTGAACCTAAAGCAACTAAGTCAACATTGTTTTCAAAAAATTCCAACATCCTTCCGTCGTCGTAGAATTCGGATTTATAATATTCTGCAAGAAGCCGACGAGCCTCTTGTTGAAGGTCGGAAGGTCGGATTGTCTGATGGTCGGAAGAAAAAACTTTTGTATATTCGGTAAAATCTATTTCTTTTAAGTTTTTTTCTTCTTCGGAAACAACAATGCCGTTGACGAGTGTTATAATATAACATTTTTCGCCGTCATCAGCAATGACTGCCACTTTTTTGTCAAAATATTTTCCGTAAGTCTGCATTAAAGCCTGAGACACTTTAAAAGAAACACCGCAACCTGCCAATTCTTTAAAAGGATACTTACTTGAACTGATTTTAGCATCAATAACAGAATATGCTTTCGGCAGTCCGTCTTGTGGAGGTTCATGATGATCAGTAATAATAACCTGTAACCCTATAGAATTTGCATAATCTACTTCCTGCACAGCTGATATTCCGCAATCTACTGTTATCACAAGAGTAACACCATCAGATTTATATTTATCCAAAACAGTTGATGACAAGCCATATCCTTCGTCGGAAGGTATATACCAAACAACATTTCCCCCCAATACGGATATCGTATCATACAAAATAGACAGAGATGTTACCCCATCAACATCTCTGTCTGCATATATTAATATTTTTTCTTGAGTTTCTATTGCATTGTGTATTCTTACAACAGTCCTATACATATCCTCAAAAAGAAAAGGATTATATAAAAATTCTTTTTTAGGATAAACAAATTCCTGTACGGATTTAACATCTTTAAATCCTCTGCTAAGTAAAACTTTTAAAACAGTTTCAGGTAAATTTGTTTGTTGTTTTAGTTCGGATAATAAGTTTCTATCTATATCTTGAATTAGCCACTCGTTTTCTATCATCTTATTCCTATAGTTTTATTAAAAATTTTATCAATTATACAAAATTGCAAAACAAATTGCCAATAAAAAAATCGCCCTTCGGCGATTTTTTTATATATTAAAATTTTGTTGCAAAATTTACTTAGAATCTTTTGTGTATTTTTTCCCGTCAACTTCAAATGTTATTTTATCTATTGAAATTGTATCATACTTTATTGTAAAAGTAGCTTTTTTTATGGCTTCGCCTTTTACACTGCTGAATTTCCTTTCAAAATTTTCAGCTTCTTTTATAGGAACTTTTAAATCAAAAAAACTCCACGAAAGAGGACTTATTTGAATTAATTTATCCGGCGACATTGCTTGTGGTACACGAGGAGGTTTTACATATAAATTAACACGAAAAACTTCTTTTTCGGAATCATAATCCCCTAACATAAGGAAAACTCTTGACTTCAAATTGTTTATAAAAGTGGAAGCGGCACTTTTCTTTTTTTCTGCAATATATTGTTCTTGTTTTTCTGGATCTTTAATTCTTGCCTGAAAATCTGCTTCTTTTT
>JAFPUA010000011.1 GCA_017413305.1 Candidatus Ruminimicrobiellum caprinum | reverse complement strand
CTTTTCCTTCATCTGTATCATTTGATGCTACAGGTTGATTAGGACCATATCCTACATATGTTAAACCATATGTTTGTAATCCGTTAGATAATATATAATCATATACTGCTTTTGCTCTTTTTTCGGATAATGTTTGGTTAAATGCTGCTGAACCTGTTGAATCTGTATGACCTTGAACTTGAATTATATTTTCAGGATACTTTTTCAAAACAGTATTCAAATCCGTAAGAGTTTGTTTTGCAGCTGCAGATAATTCTGCACTACCTGTTGTGAACAAAATATCGTTTTTCAATGTTACTTCAATTCCATTTTCTGTTTTCTTAACATCTGCTATTTTTTCCAATTCCTTTGCTTGTTTATCGTAATAGTTACCGATTAAACCACCTGCTGCTGCTCCTGCCAATGCACCATAAATAGCACCTTCTGAAGATTTTCCACCGGTATTATTTGCAATAATTGCTCCTGCTGCTGCACCAATTGCTGCACCTGCACCTGCACCTATTGCAGTTCTTTTACCAGGTGATGTACATGCACTAACCAATACGGCACAAACTAATAAAGCTAATACTTTTTTCATCTTTTACTACTCTCCTTTCTTAAAATTATTTTTATAGATTTTATAATTTTATATTTATAAAAGCAATTGTTTTTTTGCAGATTTTTCAAAAGCATAATTATTTATCTCACCACCTACCAAAATTATGATAGAAGTAAAATAAAGCCAAATCATTAAAATTGCAAAAGCTGCAATAGAACCATAAACTTTATTATAAGAACCAAAATTATTTATATATATAGAAAACAACCACGAACCTAACAACCAAAAAACTGTAAAAAATATTGAGCCCGGTATTATTGTTTTTATTTTTACTTTTTTAGCAGGTAAAACATAATAATTTATTGCCGCTAAAATAAAGATCAAAACAAAGGTTACCGGCCATCTTAAAAATAAAATAAGTTGAGATACTTCCATAGGAATAATATGAACATATTTTGTAATTAAATTTAAAATTGATTGTCCGAAAATTATAAGGTTAACACTAAAGAATAAAAATATAACATAAACAAAAAACATACATATTGCCAAAATTTTTGTATGTATAAAACCTCTTGTTTCTTGAATTTTATCCGACTTATTAAGACATTTTATTATAACCGATATTGAATTTGATGCAAGGTATAATGTTGTTAAAAAACCTATAATTGCAACTAAAGAATAGCCTTTTAATAATGTAACTTCTTTTAAAACTGTTTGTATTACAGCAATAACTTCTGCCGGTGCAAATTGAGAAAGCGTATTTAAAGCTTCATTTACAAAGGCAGTATTCCCCAAAATAGAAAATATTGCCATAAATGAAAGAAGTAACGGAAACACACTCAATGTTAACATATACGACATTTCCGCAGCCGATCCGAAGACATCTTCTTTTATGATAATTTTTGTCATATCAACAAAAAAATTTTTTATGGATAACCAAACTTTCTTAATCATAATTATTTAATTTTTACCGCAGGAATAGTTTTTAATTCACCGTTTTTCGTATTATATTGATATATTCCAACCTGTTTTGCTACCTTTTCATTAGGAATATTTATTTTTTGATTATCATAATATAAATCATCGTCTTCACCTATAAGAAGCATTAGCATTTCATTGGGAAAAGTTCCGGATTTTACAAGTGCGGTATTGGGTTTTAAAACCTGAAATATTCTTAACTGTTCTTTTGTTATAGTTTCTCCTTCTTTCTTTTTAGGAAACAATGTTATTCCTGATAATTTTTT
>JAFPUA010000088.1 GCA_017413305.1 Candidatus Ruminimicrobiellum caprinum | reverse complement strand
CACAGGCTCTGTTTTCAACCATTGTAGAAAATTATCCTGTATTTTGGGTAGGCTTAGGTTTTATATCGATTTTTGTTGCGATATATTTGCTAACAAAATATTTTGCCGAAAGAAAAATTATCGGCTATTATCTTAATAAAACAAAAATTTATATTAAAATTATTGTTTCAGTTTGCTTGATAGCCGTAAACTTTATTTTGGCAAGAGGTTCGTTCGGACTATTCCCTCTCGGAGTAGATAATGCGGAAATTTCTACAAATGCTTTCATAAATAAAGTTGCAATAAATGGCATTTATACTTTACAAGCGGCAATTGAGGCTCGTTCAAAAGAAAAAGACAGAGATTATATCGGACAGATGGGCTACTCCAAAAATAATATGTCTCAAGCTTTTGCAGACTTTATAAATGTTGATGTCTCTAAAATAGATAAAAATGAGCCGGAAAAATCTTTGTGGAAAAGAACAAAATATAATAAAGCTATAGAAGAAACAAAACCTAATGTTATATTTATAGTAATGGAATCACTCGGAACAGACTTAATGCATTATAACAGCCCGACATTTAATGTATTGGGCGAGTTCAAAAAACATCTCGATGAAGATATAGTATTTTACAGATTTTTGCCCAGCAATATGGGAACAATAGGAAGTTTGGAATCTTCAATAACAAACATTGCAAGATTGCCGTTATCACAGTTTCTGTGTCAATCTAAATATGCGTATAACAAATATTTTTATACCGGTCCAATGCCGTATAAAAGAAGCGGATACGAAACTGCGTTTATGTATGGCGGAAATTCCGGCTGGAGGAACTGCACATCATATATGCCCAATGTCGGTTTTGATAAAGTAATCGGTGAAGGTTCCATGCCGAAAGAATATGAAAGAAACCAGTGGGGCGTTTTTGATGAGTATCTTTTTGACTATATTTTAAAATTCTTAGACGAGAATGATAACAGAAAATTTATATATGTTATGACTACATCCAACCATCCGCCGTATTCTTTACCCAGTGAATATCAAAAACCGTATCCTTTAGATATAAATGAGCAGCTGAATAAAGATATTACCGGCGACAGGAAACTTTCGAATATGAGGTTTGCTACTTACCAATATTCTTGCCAGAAAGTCGGGGAATTTTTAACGAAATTAAAAAAATCAAAATACGGAAATAATACTATTGTTGCAATAACGGGCGACCATAATTTCTGGAGTACTTTCACATATCCGTTAGAAAGAAAACTTGACGAAATGAGTGTACCTTTTTATCTTTATATCCCCCAAAATTTAAGACAAAACAAAAAGATAGATACTTCAGTTGTAGGGTCTCATACCGATATTTTGCCTACACTATATAATGCATCTTTATCAAATACCGATTATTGGGCTACGGGAACGGATTTGCTTTCAGATGATGCAGAAAAAAATATTGCATCGAATTGTTTAGGTTCTATAATGACAAAAGATAACTTCGTTATTTATGACTTTGCCTCCGGCAAAGAAAAATATTATAAATGGAACAAAGAAAAAACCAGAGAAATCGTTCCCGCACAAGAAAATGCGGAACATAAAAATATGGTAAAACACTATAAATCAAGCGTAGCAATAGCATATTATATGCTGACAAACGAAAGAGGTATGATAAAATGAAAATTTTGGTAACCGGTGGTGCAGGATTTATAGGGTCAAATATTGTTGACGAACTTATAGCAAAAAAACATAAAGTTGCAATAGTTGATAACCTTGCGACAGGCAACATAAAAAATATAAACAAAAAAGCAAAATTTTATAAAGTTTCAGTTTGTGAAAAGAAAAAAATAGATGAAATATTTAAGAAAGAAAAGTTTGATGTTGTTATACATCATGCAGCACAATTGGATGTAAGAAAATCGGTTGCAGATCCGTGCTTTGATGCAGATGTAAACATTAAAGGTGCAATAAATATTTTGGAAGCATGCAAAAATACGAAAGTTAAAAAAATAATTTTTGCATCGTCGGGCGGAACTATTTACGGCGAGTGCGGCAGCAAAGCTCCCGATGAAAAATCTTTTGCAAACCCTCTTTCTCCTTACGGCGTGGCAAAACTTTCCGTAGAACATTATATTAAATGTTATGCTTCATTGTACGGATTGAAATATACGATATTGAGATATGCCAATGTTTATGGACCCAGACAAGATGTTAACGGGGAAGCAGGCGTTGTTGCAATATTTATAGGTAAAATGACATCAAACAGCGATGCGTTTATATTCGGCGACGGGAAACAGCTAAGAGATTATGTTTATGTTAAGGATGTTGTTGATGCAAATATAAAAGCGTTAACAAAAGCAAATAACGAAGTTATAAATATAGGAACACAGAAAACTTTCTCGGTAAACGATCTGTTTAAAACACTTGCTAAAATTATAAATTACAAAAAGAAAGCTATTTATAAACCAAAAAGAAGCGGAGAACTGTTTAAAAGTGTTTTAAATATTTCTAAAGCTAAAAAAGTGTTAAATTGGCAACCAAAAACAAAAATTATCGATGGTCTTGAAGCCACAGTAAAGTATTTTAAAGAAAAATAAAATTTTGTATGTTCTTTGAAGAAGTGATTTTGCTTTTTTTCGAGCTGGCACTATTCGTTTATATTTTCCAAGCCGGGCTCCAACTTCGGATGATTTGCCCTTACAAGGTGGGCAAACATTCCGCGCAACTACTGCTCTTTCCTAACGTCTAGCGGAAGACGGAAAGAGCCACGAACATTGTCGCCCTAAGAATCTCTACTCAACTGATTCTTGCCTGAAAAATATTGCACTCATAAGCAGTGCCTAAGGCTCTTCGAAAAAGAAAATCCCTTCTTGAATATCGTTAAATTATATAAGAAGGATTAAGTATGAAAAAAATTACATTAACAATTTTAACTTTTTGTTTAGTATCGTTTTGTCTTGTACCGAACTTATTTGCAAAAAAAGCTAAAGTTGAACAACCTAAATTATCTTTACATGAAGCATGTGAATTCGGCTCGTTTACCGAAGTAAAAGAGGCCATAACTTCTTCAAACATAAATTCAAGCGGAGATGTGTACGGCATTACCCCTATTATGGCGGCCTGCAGAGGAAACTCCAGCTTGGAAATTTTTCAGTTGCTTATTTCCAGCGGCGCAAAAGTTAATGCTAAAGATGTAAACGGTAAAACTCCGCTTATGTATGCTGCGGAATATGATACTTACGAAAAAGTTTTAAAGGAACTGATTAAGGCAGGTGCAAATGTTAATGCAAAAACCGATGACGGCACAACTGCACTTATGCTTGCCTGTGAAAACAATAGAAACACGAAAATAGTTCAGGCTCTTATTGACGCCGGAGCAAATATTAATGCAACGGATAACAGCGGTTATGATATGGCAGACTATGCCGAAAGCAATAAAAAGAAAGATGAAGTAATGGACATACTTGTCAGAGCAGGGTTTAAACCAAGCGTAAAAGCTCCTGTTCAGGAACAAATTGACAATGAGAAAGCAGATCTTGGCATGAATACGCAAGAGCAAGTTTCCGTTACTACAGAAGCTTCTGATACAGAAACTCAAAAAGATTTAGAGAATATCGGAGTAGAAGTAAAAGCCGACAATGAATAACGAACAGTTATCTTTAGTTGCTCTTAATATGATTATCGAGCTTATACCGAAAAAAATGATAAGTTTGATAGATTATTTTGGTAGTGCTGAAAATGTGTTTAAAGGCGACAAAGAAGATATAAAGCGTATAGCACAGGTGACAGACCAAACGGCAGAAACAATAAAAAATTTTTCGGATTTAAAATGTGCCGAAGAAGAAATAAAACTTGCAGAGAAAAACAATATAAAAGTTGTTACATATAAAGATGAAGAATATCCCGAACCGTTAAAAGATATTTGCGATTATCCTTCGGTATTATATATAAAAGGGAATTATTCTAAGCAAGACGAATTTTCCGTTTCCATAGTGGGCTCAAGAAGACCGACAAATTACGGAAGAATTGTAACTGACAAGTTCTGTAAACATTTTGTCGGATGCGGACTGACAACAATTTCCGGACTGGCAAGCGGTATAGACACACAGACACATATTTCTACTTTAGATAACGGCGGCAAAACAATAGCAGTGTTAGGCAACGGTCTTTTGGACTGTTACCCTAAAGAGAACAAAAAACTTCAGGAAACAATTTATGAAAAGGGTGCTGTTATAAGTGAGTTCCCCTTACGGCAAAGACCTGACAAAATAAATTTTCCCAGAAGGAACAGGATAGTAGCTGCACTTTCTAAAGCTACTCTTGTTGTGGAAGCTGCACTTAAGAGCGGTTCTTTAATAACTGCAGAACTTGCAGCCGAATACGGTAAAGATGTTTTTGCCGTACCCGGGCCTATATATGCAAGATACTCCGAAGGACCGAACAGTTTAATAAAAAACGGTGCATTTACTGCTTTAAAGCCGGAAGATATTATAGAACAGACTTTTTCTTTATTTGATTTCGTTAAAACAGTAAAGAAAAACGAAAAGGAAAACAAGTTAAAGCTTGTTTCAGACGATAAAAACAGTTTAGCTGTTTTGAAAATATTGAAAACTTCAATAACAGGTTTGTCTTTAGACCAGATAAGCGCAAGTACCGGTATATCGGTATCAGATTTGTCATCAATACTTTTACAGTTAGAGCTCGACGGTTTTATAAAAGAAATGCCCGGACAGGTATATATAAAAATATAGAAAGAAGGTCAGAAGATTGAAAACGGCAAGCTGACAGCTTACAGCTGAAAGCTTAAAATTTAATGTAATAAATTTTTGCTTTGCAAAAATTTCTGATTAAATAGAAAATTCACGAAGTGAATTTTAACAACAAACTATAAGCTGTAAGCTTTAAGCTATAAGCTAAAAAATTGCAAAGCAATTTTTAAGAGGTAAAAATGAAAAATTTAGTAATTGTGGAATCTCCTGCAAAGTCGAAAACAATATCTAAAATTTTAGGAAGCGACTATATCGTTAAAAGTTCTTTCGGACATATCAGAGATTTGCCCGAACATAAAATCGGTGTCGATATCGACAACAATTTTGAGCCCACATACGAAGCAATGAGCAAATCAAAAAAAGTTATTTCTGATTTAAAAAAAGCTGTTGCTGAAGTAGGCCATGTATATCTTGCAACCGATTTGGATCGTGAGGGAGAAGCTATTGCATGGCACTTACAACAGTTACTAAAATTACCGGACGCAACTACAGACAGGATAACTTTCCACGAAATAACAGAAAGCGCAATAAAAGATGCTGTTAAACATCCGCGAAAAATAGATATGGCATTAGTTGACAGTCAGCAAGCAAGAAGAATTCTTGACAGACTTGTAGGTTACAAACTTTCCCCCGTTTTATGGAAAAAAATTAAAAGAGGTCTTTCTGCAGGCCGTGTTCAATCTGTTGCCGTTATGATGATTTGCGACAGGGAAGAAGAAATTGCGGCATTTATCCCCGTAGAATATTGGTCAATTACGGCAGAACTTCAGAAAGATAAAAAGTCTTCCGCTTTTAAAGCATCTCTTATTTCAAAAAACGGTAAAAAGTTTGACAAACTTGATATTAAAGATAAAAAACAGGCAGACGATATATTAAAAGATTTAGAAAAAGCATCTTATGTTGTTTCTTCCGTTGAAAAGAAAGAAAGAAAAAGAAGTCCATATCCGCCTTATACAACATCTACAATGCAACAGGATGTTTCAAGACGGTTAGGCTTTTCTTCTTCTAAAACAATGTCTGTTGCACAAAAACTCTATGAAGGTATCAATATCGGCGGACAAGGAGTTGTCGGTCTTATAACATACATGAGAACCGACTCTTTAAATATTGCTGCAGTAGCTCAGAAAGAAGCATTAGGCTTTATCGATACAACTTTCGGAAAACAGTTTGTCCCTACAAAACCGAGATTTTATAAAACTAAATCTAAAGGTGCACAGGAAGCGCATGAAGCTATCAGACCAACTTCCGTTAAAAGAACACCTGAAATGATGAAACAGTATTTAACTTCCGATGAATATAAACTATATACTGCAATATGGAACAGGTTTGTTGCCAGCCAAATGGCAGACGCAATTTATGATACAATGACGATAGATATCGAAGCAAACAACTATATGTTCAGAGCATCCGGAAGCACATTAAAATTTGAGGGATTTATGAAGGTATATTCTGTTGCCGATGAAAACGAAAAGGAACCTAAACTTCCTATTGTTAATACAGGTGACGAATTGAATTTGCTAAATCTTATACCTGAACAACACTTTACTGAACCCCCTGCCAGATACAACGAAGCAAGCTTAATTAAAACACTTGAAGAATATGGTATAGGCCGTCCTTCTACTTATGCACCTACTATAAAGACTATTCAAGACAGGCTCTATGTTCGTCTTGATAACAAAAAATTTTATCCGACAGAGTTAGGAACTGTAGTAAACAAATTCTTAAAAGAAAATTTTAAAGACGTTATAAATTATAAATTTACCGCAGATATCGAAGAACAGTTTGATGATATTGCCGAAAACAAAATAAAATGGCAGACCGTAATAAAAAAGTTCTATGAGCCGTTTTCAGGCTTTGTTACTAAGGCAGAAGGAGCTGAACGTCAGAAAGTACAGCCAAAAGCTACAAATGAAATTTGCCCTAAATGCGGTAAACCTATGGTTATTAGAGACAGTCGCAGAGGGCCTTTCCTTGCATGTACAGGATATCCTGAATGCAAGACAGCCTTTTCTATAGATAAAGACGGGAACAAGATCTCCAACGAACCTGAAAAGACTGAAGAAAAGTGCCCTAAATGCGGTGGAATAATGCTAAAAAAAATAGGTTTCAAAGGTAAAGCTTATCTTGCTTGTGAACATTATCCTGAATGTAAAACTACATTTGCTTTAGATAAAAACGGCAATAAAGTTATAAAGCCGGAACCGGAAAAAACAGATATTAAATGTGAAAAGTGCGGGAGTCCAATGTTAAAAAGAATCGGTAAAAGAGGCCCGTTTTTAACATGTTCCGCTTTTCCAAAATGTAGGAATCTGCAGTGGATAAACAATAAGACTGACAAAATAGAAAAAACGACGAAAAAAGCAACTGCAAAAAAAAACGAAATCAAAAACAAAAAAGTAAAATATGATAAAATTTATCGTAGGGCTCGGTAACCCGGGCGAAAAATATTCCAATACACGCCATAACTACGGCTTTAAGGCCGTAGATGCTTTTGCCGAGGATAAAGGTTTGTCATGGAAAAATTGGAATGATATGGCAGACATTACTTTTTACAGGAAAAATGACGAGAATATCCTTATTGCCAAACCTATGACATTTATGAACAATTCCGGGTTTCCTGTTTCTGCACTGTTGAAATACTACAAAATACAGCCGTCTGAAATGGTACTTTTGCATGACGACTATTCTATTCCGTTAGGGGAATATAAGTTCCGTGCGAACGGTTCTTCAGGCGGGCATAACGGCGTACAGTCTGTTATTACACAAACAGGAACAAATGTGTTTCCAAGAATGAAACTCGGTATGGGTCCGCTTCCACCGCACGCAAAAATAATAGATTTTGTGCTCACAAACTTCAGTAAACCAGATACTGAAAAAGTAAATTCTGTCCTTAAACAAATCCCAAGTATTTTGGATATGATTATTGATTTTGGCTTTGATAAGGCTATATCGAAAATCTCCGCCGGGAAGTAATTAAACACATTAAGTGTTTTTTATGTTCATATTCTTGACTTTTCAATAAATTTAAGTTATACTTACCATTGAAGCTGGTGTGGGAGTGCAGGAGACAGAATCCTGTGAACTGACAACATCAGTTTCTTGCTTTTATATATTTTCATTTATTGTATGATTGTAATATATATTTCCATTATTATCTTCTCTTACTGAAAAAACAAAATTATATCAAAAAATCTAAGGACACAGAAAAAAACACTTTTTAGAAATCACATAATATAATTGTGATTTCTAAGCGACTAGATGTTGCGCGGAATGTTTGCCCACATTGCAGGGACAAAACATCCGAAGAAAGATTTTAGGCAAAATGAAAAACTAAAAATATTTAAACTGTACCAGCAAATGTAAGGACACAGAAAAAACTGCAAAGTTTGTGACGAAATGAAGAAACTCGCAAACGCGGTGTACAAAAGTGTACACGGTACATAAGTTTGCGAGTTTCAATATTGTAGTCCAAAATTTGCTGTTTTTTTCGTTAGAAGAATTACTTCTTCTCTTCTGTTGCTGCTCCCTCTTCTTCTTTCTTACCTTTGCCTATTACTTCCGGAGCCTGAGCTTCTGCTGGTTCTGCAGGTTTTTCTTCTTCTGCAGCCTGAGCGATAACTGTTACAACAACGCCTTTAGGATCGTGTTCATATTCTACACCATCAAGCTTAGGTAACTGTTCAACGGTGATATCGTCGCCAACTTTAAGAGCTGTAACGTCAACGGAAATTTTGGAAGGCATATCTGTTGGGAGACATCTTACTTTGATTTCTCTCAAAACATGTTCCAAAGTACCGCCGGCATTTTTAACGCCGTCTGCAACACCTTCAACATGAATAGGTACTGAAATTTCGATCTTTTCTGTCAATGAAATGGACTGAAAATCTATGTGGTTAGGAGCCTGTGTAAGAACATGTCTCTGCAATTCTTTTATAATTGCAGGTTTTGAAGAATCTTTAAGTTTAAGTTCTACAATTACATTTGCTCCTTCTTTTTCAACTATAGACATAAAAGCCTTTGCATCAACACTGATTGCAATAGGTTCTTCTTTCTTTCCATAGAATACTGCCGGAACTTTACCTGCTGTTCTCAATGCATTTAAATTTTTTGATACATCTCTAAGTTCTGCTTCTAATACTACCTGCTTCATAACTTCCTCCAAATTATTTTCTGCAAATTAATTTTAGTTTTTTGCAAATTTATTTTCAAACGAAAAGTGTGTTAAGCGATTCGTCATTATATATTTTTTTGATAGCTTCTGCAAGAAGCGAAGCTACGGACAAGATTTTTATTTTCGGTAAATCTTTTTCATGTGTAATAGAATCCGTAATTACTACTTCCTGTAAAGCTGAATTTTTAATTTTTTCTATTGCTTCACCCGACAATACTCCGTGAGATGCTGCAGCATAAACAGTTATTGCTCCTGCTTCTTTTATTGCGTTAGCAACTTTTGTCAATGTTCCGCCCGTATCAATCATATCGTCAAGGATAATTGCGTTTCTGCCTTTAACATCGCCGATAATATTCATAATAGCTGCTTCGTTAGGACGAGGTCTTCTTTTATCTACAATAGCTAAATCCGCATTTAAAAGTTTTGCAAATGCTCTTGCTCTTTCAACACCGCCGGCATCAGGAGAAACAACTATAGGGTTATCTAAATTTAAATCTTTAAAATATTGAAATAAAACCGGTCTTGCATATAAGTGGTCAACAGGAATATCAAAAAAGCCTTGTATCTGTCTTGCGTGTAAATCCATCGTTAAAACTCTGTTTATTCCCGAAGCAGTTATCAAGTTAGCAATAAGCTTTGATGTAATAGGAACTCTCGGTTCAGCTTTTCTGTCCTGTCTGGCATAACCGTAGTAAGGTATAACTGCCGTAATTCTTCTTGCTGAGGCTCTCTTTAAAGCATCTGCAATTACTAACAGTTCCATAATATTTTCGTTGACAGGTGCGCATGTAGGCTGTAAAATGTAGCAGTCTGCACCCCTAACGCTGTCAATAATTTTTACCTGTATTTCTCCGTCGCTGAACCTTCCTATTTTTGCTTCACTCAGCTCTATACCCAAGTTTTGTGAAATCTGTTGTGCAAGTATAGGGTTGGCATTACCTGCGATAAGTTTTAGCTTCATGATGACCTCTTATTTATTTTTTCTGACTTTTGTTATTTGTCTTGCGCGTGCTATTGTCAGCTTGTTCGGCAAGACATCATCTGTTATCGTCGAGCCTGCCGCTATAAGAACTTTTTTGCCTATAGTAACAGGAGCGACCAAATTTACATTCGAACCTACAAAAACTTCATCGTTAATAACGGTTTTAAATTTGTTTCTTCCGTCGTAGTTGCAGGTAATAGTTCCTGCACCTATATTAACTTTCTTTCCTACATTTGCATCACCTATGTAAGATAAGTGATTTACTTTAGAATCGTCACCGACCACAGACTTTTTAACTTCACTGAAATTTCCAACCTTAACATTTTCTTTTAAAATCGTGTCGGGACGAATATGTGAATAAGGACCTATTTTAACATTTTTCTTTGCTTGGGAACTTTCTACACAAGAATATGTTATAACAACATCATCTTCTATTTTACAATCCGTTATCGTCGTATCCGGGCCAATAACGCAATTTTTGCCTATATTTGTTTTGCCTTCTATATGCGTGTTAGGTTTTATTATCGTATCTTGTCCGATAACAACATCTTTATCTATGTAGGTCGTTGCAGGGTCTACAATTGTAACACCGTTTTGCATATGTGCAACATTAATTTCTGCTCTCATTATCATATCGGCTTCGGCAAGCTGAACTCTGTCATTTATTCCCAAAATATCCTGTTCTTCCGCTAAGGCTGCCGCATCGGTTTTATATCCGCCATTATTCAGTATAGAAATAACATCCGTAAGATAATATTCTTTTTTACTGTTTTTATTATTAACTTTTTTAAGAGCTTTCCACAAAGTTTTTAAATCGAAACAATATATTCCGCTGTTAATTTCGTTTATTTGTTTCTGTTCTGAAGATGCAGATTTTTCTTCTACAATTTCAGTAAACTTGCCTTCGGAATTTCTAACAATTCTGCCGTATCCGAACGGATTTTCGATTGTACCTGATAAAACAGTTGCGGAGTTTCCTTTCTTTATATGCTGTTTTAACAGAGCTTTTAATGTTTCGGCTTTAACCAGCGGAGTATCTCCGCACATAACTATCAGATGGCCGTTAAGATTTTTAAAACTTTTTTCTGCTTGCATAAGCGCATGCGCAGAACCTAACCGTTTTTCTTGGAAAACATATTCAGCATTTTTATATTGTTCAAGATGCTTAATAACAAGTTCGGAACCGTTACCTACGACAACTACAAGCTTATCCATTTTAGCTGCGGAGTTCATGCAATCAATCACATGAGAAAGAAGTTCTTTCCCGCAAACTTTATGCAGAACTTTCGGCAAAGAAGATTTCATTCTTGTTCCCTGTCCTGCCGCAAGCACAACTCCGTAAATGTTATTCATAAAACTTTTACTCTTTGTTAAATAATTTTACTATAAATCACAATCTATAACTGCAAGCAATATTTTAAAATTAGTAATTAGAACTTATCAATTATTGCTAACTGCTAATTCCTAATTGTAGTTTCGCTATTTTACAAAATTATTATTAGTTTTTCAAACAAAAAATCAATGTAACTGATTAAGAACATCCAAAGAAGGCTCTTTAATAATATCAAAATCTTCTTTATCTTTGCCTTTTAATACTTTTGCGGAAGGCATTTTCATCTTAAGATAATCAAAGAAAACACCGTTTTTGTTTATTCTGAAATCAAGATGCGGTCCTGTAGATAGCCCTGTAGAACCGACATATCCGATAATTTGTCCCTGTTTAACACGAGCACCTTTCTTAACACCTTTACCGTATTTGGAAAGATGGCCGTAATATGTTTCATATCCGTTAGGATGTTTTACGATTACAAGATTACCATAACCTCCGCTGTATTGAGCTTTTTTTACTATACCATCGCCAATAACGGAAACAGGGGTACCGATAGGTGCGGCATAATCAATACCTTCATGAGCTCTGTATCTTTTAAGTATGGGATGAAATCTTTTCTTTGTGAAGTAAGAAGAAATTCTTTTAAACTGCAGCGGTGCTTTTAAAAATGCACTTTGAACGGATTTCCCGTCAGGATCATAATATCCCTCGTATCCTTTAGAATCTTCAAATCTTATTGCCGTGTATGAATTGGTATCAGTAAAATACTGTGCAGCAACTATTGTCGAGGAAAGGACAGTTCCTTTCTTTTCCAAAGTTTTTATTTCGTAAATCAGTTTAAATTTGTCGCCCTGTCTGCACCCTGTAACAAAATCTATCTGCCAAGCAAAAACATCAGCATATGCCATAATAACAGCAGGTCTTATCCCTTGAGAATACATAGATTCCCATAAAGAATTTTCTATGTATCCGGAAACTTCATAAGTTTGCGATGTGGTTTCAAGTTCCAACTTTTCCGACGATAAAATATTATCCGTTGATTTATTTATTGAATAAAAATGTTTGCCTTCCGGGAAATATTTAAAGTTTGTCCAAGTCTGTTCTCTGTCGGTATCCGTAGAATAAGTTATCTCATAAAAATCGTTAGGTCTACATCTGTTTATGTTGACATGTTTTTTCAATTCACTTAAGATTTCTGCAGCTTCCTGAGAAGAGAGTTTAGTCTGATCAAATGTTTTGCTAAATACATCTCCCGACTGGAAAACTACAGTTTCAACTTCAGGAACAATCTCTTCAACTTCTTCCTGTTTTTTTGAACAACCTAAAACCAACGAAAACAAAACTAACACCAAAAAAATTTTTTTATTCAAGACATTTTTCCTTTATTATAAATTTCCGTCTTAAGATTATATAATTTGTCAGGCCCTTTTTTCAAGAAAAAAATATCAGGTCATAAAATTTGTTCCTATTTGTACGAAAAATATGTAAAATATAATAAGAATAACAAAAGGACAAAAAATGCAAAATTTAGATAATTTTCCTATAATTGTCAGTTTCATCGCAGGTATTGCTACATTTATCAGTCCGTGCGTGCTGCCGTTAATACCGGCATATATTACACTTGTTACGGGACTATCCCTTAACCAGTTATCAGAAAAAAATAATTTATCAAAAATATTTTTATCGTCATTGTTTTTCGTTTTGGGTTTTTCTGCGATATTTGTTTTGCTGGGAATATCTGCAACATTTATCGGAAGTTTCTTTTTAGATAACATAAACATTTTGCGGTGGATTGGCGGTATAATAGTAATTCTGTTCGGCGTTCATTTAATCGGAATATTTAAAATATCTGCTTTGTATAAACAAATATCTTTTTTAAAACCTGCACAAAAAACGGGCAATTTTTTTACGATATTTT
Organism: Candidatus Ruminimicrobiellum caprinum; assembly: GCA_017413305.1. Classification (GTDB taxonomy): domain Bacteria; phylum Elusimicrobiota; class Endomicrobiia; order Endomicrobiales; family Endomicrobiaceae; genus Ruminimicrobiellum; species Ruminimicrobiellum caprinum. Next base: position 3,208 of record JAFPUA010000088.1, on the reverse strand, counting down.
TTATAGGTTGCGCTTTCGCTCTCGGTTGGACACCGTGCGTCGGACCTATTTTATCTTCAATCCTTATTATGGCTTCTACACAAGAAACTGTCGGCAAAGGAGCAGTACTTTTGGTATCTTACTCCTTGGGGCTTGGTGTTCCATTTATTTTAACTGCACTTTTTATTAACAAATTTTTGACCATATTTAATTTCATAAAAAAACATTATAGGATAATAGAAATAGTTTCGGGGCTATTGTTGATAGCTATCGGTATACTGCTGATAACTAACAGCTTTAACAAAATAACGACTTTACTGATGTAAAAGGAACAGAAATGGACAAAAAATCAAACTTAATTCCAATAGTTTCTTATATCTATTTGGCGCTCTCTACTCTTATTTTTGTATTAAACTGGTGCAACTTGCCTACGGCCTTTATAGGCGCCGTAATAATTCTTATAAGTTTGTATTTCACATGTAAAAACGCACCTGAAATTTGGGCTCCACAGACAAAAAAACAAAAATTATTTGTAGCCGGTCTGTTTGCTATAGCTCTTTTGTGGGTATATTTATCCGGTATCGGAGCGCTCGTTTTCCAAAACGAAGATCATAAATGCAGAAACCCTCTTTTTGAACTTCTTGTTATAAGTGACTGGCCTGTAGTTTATTATGAATATTCTGCAATATTAACTTATTATATCGGGTTTTGGTTGCCCAGTGCCATATTCGGCAAACTATGTAACAGTATTCTGGCTGGATATCTCTTTCAAGTGTTATGGGCATCAATAGGAATATTTTTGTTTTTCCGTTTGGTTCTTGAAAATGTAAAAAAGAAAAATTATATACCTATACTTGTTTTTATTTTCTTCAGCGGTCTTGATATTTTAGGTTGTGCTTTCGTCGGGAAAACAGAGTATGTTGTAAGCCCTGTCGGACACCTTGAATGGTGGTATGGCAGGTTTCAGTTTTCCAGTTTTACTACACAACTGTTTTGGGTTTTTAATCAGGCAATACCTGCATGGCTGGCAGTAATGCTGATGTATAACGAAAAAAACAATAAAAGTTTGTTCTTTATATATTCTTGTATGTTGATATGTTCTACTTTCCCTGCGGCGGGGTTATTGCCGTTTGTTGTTTATTGGTACATCAAAAACGGCAAAACATATACATATTTTAAAGCAGCACTCATAAACATTAAAAGCACAATTATTTCTTCATTAACTTTTCAGAATATTGTAGGAACATTAACTGTTTCTGCAATAATGATTCCATACTTAACAGGAAATCTTGCCGCCGAAAATAAAGATGCCGCTTCTCTTTTGGCAAGTACAAACTATATTTACTGGCTGTTTTCTTTTTTCTTTATAGAAGTCGGCTTATATCTGCTACTTATTTGGATAAAAAATAAAAGAAACATAATATATTATATTTCTTTAGTATGTTTTCTTGTTTATCCTTTTATAACTATCGGTGTCACATGGGATTTCTGTATGCGTGCAACTATTCCGGTTTTGTTGATGTTGTATCTGATGGTTGTAAAAGTTTTTGAAGATGAAAAGTTTAAGAAAACATATAAAATTCTTTATATTCTTTTAACTTTAGTATTTCTTATAGGTGTAATGACACCTCTTCATGAGATTACAAGAACTATTGTATTTACCGCTCAAGGATATACAAAAATAAATTCCGATTTAAGCTTTCAAAATTTCTTCGGCAAAACTGAAAACAATTTGTTCTTAAAATATTTCGGCAAAAAATAAAATGTTTAAAAACTAAAACTGAGTGGGGGGAGTACTTTTACACCCACTCAGTCAGAAACACTGCTATGTTGTATTTCTGAAAATATAATCATGCCCAAGTTTCTTCTTTAATATATTGTCCACCTTTTATATCGTACATCAAGTGTAGATGCTTAGTACCATCTTTTCTGAGCTCTTGAGGTTTTTCTACCCAAACATCAAACATAGTATAGTTGTTATTCATATTACCTGTATTAGAAATGATAAAATATGTAAAAAACTTATTACCTCTGGCATCTATTCCTAACACTTCTTCATTGCAGGTGCCATAATTTGTTGCACTACCATTGTTCCATCTTAAAAAAGATCTATATTTATTATAATAGGCGAGCTGAGCGTTTTTTATTGCACCAATTAAAATATATCCCTCCGACATTTTAGCATTTCTTGTATATCCACGATAAATCGGAACTGATATCGCTGACAAAATAACAATCAGTGTAATAGTTATAATCATCTCTACTAAAGTAAAAGCTTTATTTTTTCTTTTCATTTTATCTCTCCTTTTATGAAAATATATCATACCAAGATGTATCTTCATTTGTGTTTACAAATCGTGAACCTCTAGTAACATTATACGCTAAGCCAAGCCAATTGGGGTGCCCGGACTTTCCATTCCATATCCCTGAGTCCCATAGCAATTCTAGCATAGCGCAAAAATAATATGATATCTTTGTTTCAGTAGCATAACAAACATTAAATCTAGTAAAATACTTATTCCCTCTAGCATCTATGCCTAGGACCGGATCAAAACTTGTCCAATTTCCTCCGTTCATACAAAATAAAAAATTTTCATATTTGTTATAATAAGCTAATTGAGCATCTTTTATCGCGCCAAGCAAAGTATATGCTTCCGCGAGTTTTGCTTCTGAAACATAATTTTTATAAATAGGAACTGATACCATTGATAAAACAACAACTATTGTGATTGTAATAACCATTTCTATCAGAGTAAAACCATTTTGGTGTTTTTTCATTTTAATACTCCTTTTACCACCATATTCCGTACCATGGCTTATCTTTGTTAGTATCAACAAACTTTTTACCTAAAGTAGTATTATACACTAATCCAAGCCAATTTGGATTTGATGGAATATCGGAATTCCATATCCCTGGCTCATATGGTAACTGAACTAAAGCTAAAAAATAATAAGGCGTTTTTTTACCGGATTCTCCATCCGAATAACAAACACAAAAAGAAGTAAAATATTTATTAGCTCTAGCATTTATTCCTAACACAGGCTCATAGCTAGTCCATGCGCCTCCACTTTGTGCATAGTATAAAAAATTTCCATACTCATTATAATAATTTTCTTGAGCATCTTTTATTGCACCAAGAAGAGCATATCCTTCAGCAAGCTTTACTTCTGAAAGATAACTTTTATATATAGGCACGGATACTGCTGCTAAAACAACAATCATCGTAAT
>JAFPUA010000010.1 GCA_017413305.1 Candidatus Ruminimicrobiellum caprinum | reverse complement strand
TGTTTTTCAACATATTTTACTTTAGAATTTTTTCCGACAAAAAATCTGTGAACTCCATCATGTTGAGAATCATGACTGCCACAATTATCTATGCCACAACCTGCAACTATAACAACATCACAATTTTCACCAATATGAAAATCATTGTAAACTATTTCTTTATGACCTGTATTACTTAAAACTACAGGTATATGAACACTTTCGTTTTTTGTATTATCTTTTATTGTTATGTCTATACCTGCTACATCTGTTTTTGTTTTAATATCAATATTAGCTGTTGTATTTCTGCCGGCAAGTTTGCCATCTATTCTAAAATTGTATGCCCCTGCAGGAACTTTATGCAGATCAGCAACTTCAGCTAAAATTCTTTTCTGGATATCGTTTATTTCCATTATTGTTGCTCCATTTTTAATTTACAACAAGTCTTTACAGTACTGTCATTTTTTAAAATTTCGGGAAGAATAGAGTCCGCAGAACCGCTCATTTTTACTTTACCGTCTGAAACAACTACTATTTTATCTGCAATATTCAAAATCCTTTCCTGATGAGAAATAACAATTATTGTACCTTTATGAACATTTGTTCTCATGGAATTAAATACTTTTATTAAGTTTTGGAAACTCCACAAATCTATTCCTGCTTCAGGTTCGTCAAAAATTGAAAATTTAGGTTCTTTAGCAAGCACCGTAGCAATTTCAATTCTTTTTAATTCTCCTCCTGACAAGGAATTATCTACATCTCTAAAAACATAACTGCTTGCACACAATCCAACTTGGCTGAGATAACTGCAAGCCTGCTCTACGGAAAGATTCTTCTTTGAAGCGATATTCAACAAATCGTGAACTTTCAACCCTTTAAATTTCACAGGTTGCTGGAAAGCGTACCCTAAGCCCATCTTAGCACGTTCAGTTATACCGGCTTTGGTAATATCAAAATCGTCAAAAAATATTTTTCCTTCTGATGGTTTTAAAATCCCTGCAATTATTTTTGCAAGAGTAGATTTACCACTTCCGTTAGGTCCTGTAATTACATAAAATTTATCATCTTCAAATTTTAAATTAATATCTTTTAAAATTTCTTTTTCTTGTCCGCTTACATTTGCCTTAAAAGATATATTTTTTAACTCAAGCATTTTATTCTCCATTGCATGCTGTGTTGTTTTTAAATTAAAAAAATCGCTTTCGCGATTTTATACCACCTTGGCGGAGAGAGAGGGATTCGAACCCCCGGTAGGGAAACCCTACGCTAGTTTTCAAGACTAGTGCCATAAACCAACTCGGCCATCTCTCCAAAAAAACTTTAGTTCTAAACAACGCGAGATATTATAGCAAAATTTTTTTGTTGTATCAAGTAAAAAATTTTTATACAATATAGATATGTTAAAAACTAACACTGTTATCAGTTTATTTATAACTATAATATTTATTGTTTCCGCAATGTTATATTATATCGACAAAAACAATAAATATACTGAGGATGCTTTTGTATCAAAAGCTGCACACTATTTAAAAAACGAAAATTATTTGCAGGCTATAAGATATTATAAAAAACTTATTGCAATGAAAAGTAATGACGAAAGAAATTATATTAATGTCGCTAAATCTTTAATAATATCCGGACATTATAATCATGCAATAAAGCAATTATTAAAAATGGAAAAAGAAAATCTCGCTTCTTGCGACACATACTATCTATTGGCGTATGCACATTTTTTAAAGACAAAAAACATTGATAAAACCAACGATTTTTCTTCGACTACGGAATATATTAAAAAATCTTTAAATATGGACTCTAGAAATAAAGATGCCTATAAACTACTTGGAACAATATATGAAATGAATTATGAATTTGAACGTGCAAGAAAATGGTATAGAAAAGCTCTATTTGAAGATCTTGATAATTCCCATGAATTTTATGGACTTATTGCTAACACATATTTCAAAGAAAAAAGATATTCTCATGCATTAAAATATTATAACCGTGCAATAGAAAACAACAAAAATTATATTTCATCATATTGTAACATTGCAGAAATTTATACAATAGAAAAAGATTTTAATAAGGCAGAACAATACTATAAAAAAGCAATTGAAGTTTCGCCCGAATATATGTACCCTTATTATAAAATAGGAAGTCTGTATTTTTTTCAACAAGATTATGAGCATGCTATAGAATGGTATAAAAAAGCTTTAGAAATAGAACCTCAAGAATCTATAACAAATTATTATATTGGCATAAGTTATAAAAATTTAAACATGATAAAAGAAGCAACTGAACATTTAAAACTTTCTGCCTATTGCGGTAATGATAAAGCTGTTTATGAATTAAGAAAAATTCTAGGGAAATTTTGATATGTTTTATAATTTTAAAATTTTATTTTTCATAATACTTTTTGTTTTTTCCTGTACTTTGTTTTATTTTATAAATCAACAAATTTTATTAATTGGAATATTTGAAAACTTCTTTTTCTTATCGACAGCAATATTTTTATCAATAATCTTAATCTCCTACATTATTACATTTATTATTATGAAAATTTACAATTTATTCCCCTTCTATATAAAAAACAAAAGCAACAGTACCGGGATAGCGTTCA
>JAFPUA010000087.1 GCA_017413305.1 Candidatus Ruminimicrobiellum caprinum | reverse complement strand
TCAAATTATGAAACCGGCGGTTTAACCGATGAAATGATAAAACAGAATATGGAATTGAAACGCTGGACTTCCGATACCATTTCAGAAATAACTGAAATTCATACTCTTATAAATGCTATTCATCAACAGTCCATACTGGATTTTAAGGAAACTATAAAAAATATCATGGAAGTCGGTAATCAAGCAATAAAAACAATTGTTGCTTCTCATCAAAATCCGGAACAGAACCGTGGTTACTATGACACAGATTCTTCTGTTAAAACGGCATTAAAACTTTATGACCTTTCGGAAGATAAAACTAACCCCGATATACTTGACTTTATCGGCAGATTGTCTTTGTTAAGACTTCCATTTCAGAAAATGGGTTCATTTAATGAATATCAAATAGAAGATTTTGTTTGTAAAGATGATTTTCTTGTGTGGACAACAAGACTTTATGCTCACAGTGTAGATATTTTTATGAACTTTTCAGAGTCGGAAAAGAATATAATTATTTCATATAACGAAAGTTCAAGAAAAAGAGGCAACGCCGAAAGAGTAAGATATTTTGAAACTGTATTGAAAAAACTTGGTTTCTTTGTAGAAACCGACACGGAATTATCTTTAGGGGAACAAAATGGTGTTTGCAGTTTGAAAGCTACTTTAAGTGCAGATTACGGTTTGAACGAATATACTGACTTTGTTGAAGTGGCGACAAAAGTGGTCTCTCTGTTTTCTCATTCCGTCATGTTGGATTGGGATTTGGAAGCTATTATCGATACATATTCTGAGGATTATTTTTATGAGTCTTTTGACAAACTTGTTAAAAAGTTTGAAGCAGGTGATATTTGGTACGGTTATGCTCCAACGAGTCAAAACTCCTTTGATAAAGGTAAACTGGTTGATTTGCCTCAGAGAGTTAGACTTGATAATACATTATTCAGACAGATTTTACAGTATTTGCAGTTGCCTGTTCCGGATTTTATATCGGAATCTTCCCGAGAATATTTAGATCAGCCGGCTTTGGATAAATATAACAATATTATAGAAAGATCTTTTGCCGTAGGAAGAATTTTCATTGATAAAGACGGTATTTTAAAAAGAGATGAAAAATATAATGTTGTTTCTTTTTTGGCGCAGGCAATCTCCGAAAAAGAAGAAGAGTTTTTATATAACAGCAGATTAATAAATCTTTTACCTTACAACAAATTAAACTTTAAAACTGTCGGTTATGTAGGTGATTTTGTTGCCGTAAGCGGATATATGAAATTACAAAATGGTAAATATCTGTCGGTTAAAGGGCTTATCAATCCGGCGACAAAAAGAATGAAATATTCAACTGTGGAGCTTGTTTCCGTATCAGGCAGAGAATCTCTTTCTTCAGATAAGCTCCTTCAAATACTGCAGGAAGAAGGGTTTGATGTTTCTGCGCAGGAAAAAGTAAGTAAAACAGAACAGCTGAAAATTGCCGAAACTCTGCACAAAAATGTACAAGTGACAGATTCTCTCGAAACAAGAGGAACACCCACATCTTCCGGTAATGCTACTTATGTGGCAGGTCGTATAACATTCAACAGAGATAAAGTTGATAAAAACAGTATTTTGGTTGTGCCTTACACAACCCCTGACGATGTTGAAAGAATTAAAGTTGCAAAAGCCATACTTACTACGGGCGGCGGAGTACTCAGCCATGCCGCAATTACTACCAGAGAATATGGCACACCTTCGGCAATTATTGACGGCACATGGAAAAACTACGGGCTGGATATTTTGTACTATTTACCTTTTGGAGATCCTCTCACAGTTGACGGTCTTAGTATACGAACCGTGGAAGAAAAACATAAGTTACTGAAAGAAGGCTCTGTTGTGTTGGTTAACGGAGAGACCGGCCATGTTTTATTATTTGATGATCTAAACGAGAATTTAAATTCTTTGCAGAATGCTATAGATAAAGATGATGCCGCAACGATAAGTCAAATTTTATCCGTAAATACAGGCAACAAAAATATAGGCAGGTTGATTGAATATGTATATTTCCAAGCTGTCGGAGATGCCCAAATGGCTAACACTTTAAATATGTTGTTTAGTCATAAATCATCAGTGGTAAAAAATAAAGTAAAAGAACTTAATAAAAATTATATTCACAGTAAAATATTAAATATTGAAGAGGCTATGGAAAATATAAAAACCATAGAAGATATAAATATTGCGTATTCCGTTTTAGGTACCATATCCGATAAACTTAATTTTATAAAAACGCCGGAAGAAAATCCTGACATTGTTCTCCTTAGGGAAAAATTCGTCAAATTAAAAGAAGAAATGGATTTTAAATATTTAAAATATATTAAAGAACTTATTGCAAAATGCGATGCTCTGTTGTTACAGAAACAATTTTCCGATTCTGACATTGCAGAGATTGTAAATATTTTACAAAAAGCAAAAGTATACAATTTATTCGTTGATGAAAAAGAATCAGATATTCAGCTACAAAATTTTATGTATCAGTTGACTCATAAATTGGCAGTTCTTGAAATTAAAATGAGGGTTAGTTTAGAAGCGAAAGAAAAGAAAAGTATAGTAAGTTTAGATAATATACAGGACGGCGATGTGTTTAGTTTTGGTTCTAAAACGACGGAACTTGCCAAGATACGCAGATTGTTAAAAGATAAAGAAAATGTTGTTGTT
>JAFPUA010000086.1 GCA_017413305.1 Candidatus Ruminimicrobiellum caprinum | reverse complement strand
GGATTTTAAAGAGATGACGGAATCAAAAAATATTAATCCGATATTTGTTTATTTAGGATACAGAAACTTGAAATTCTATGACGATATAGGGCTTGATATTGCTTCTTTCGGTGTCGATGCAAATATTCCGCTTGATAAATTCTCTTGTGACATGGATAGTATTGCCGATATCAAAAATCTTTCCGAAAAATATGAAAAAGACGGGTACAGTTTTGAAATAGTTGACAGGAAATTTTTTGAAGAAAACAAAAAATATATAGGGTTTATAGATTATCAGTGGGAAAAAGATTTTAACAATATAAGGAACAAGATGTTTGATGTATCTCAAAATGCTGCAGATAAGTTTGTGATAGTTAAGAAAGATAATTTCATATCGGCGTACGCATATATGCTTCTTGCAAACAATAGATATGAAGCGTTTGTTTCAAATGTCAGATATACTTCCGATTGCGATGAAAACATTTTAAAGTATATCTTGTTTAAATCTGTTTGCTATGCCAAAGATGCAGGATTTAAGTGGTTTAATCTCGGTTTAACGCCGGCAGGCAATGAAATTGTTATTGATGAAGAGTTTACCAAAAAAGCAAAGTTTTTTGTCTTTGCGGAACATTTCAAATATGATATGGCTGTTCTTAGAGAATTTAAGAGTAAATTTTCTCCTGTATGGAAGAAAAAATATATTGCGTTCTATTCCGGTAACAGGATGATATATTTCCTTAAAGATTTCCTTTATATTTATTCGTAGCTTTTTCATTTCTTTTTTTGTATAATATTCCGGTATAATTATGAAGAAAAAAATATTGTTTATTACTCTTCTTTTATTTGTTTTTTCTACAGGTTATTGTATAGAATTGGTTGATAGAACCTATAGAGAAAGCTTTTCCAATGATGCAGTAAAAGAAGATTTCTATAAAATTCAGATGAGGACTGCCAGCTTTTTTGATAGGCAGACCTCTTCCGTTAATTGGCTTATAGAAAGTTATAGAGGGACTTCTCGTTATAGCTATGATATGTTTTCTCGTTCTTTCATTATAGGCAAAAACGGCGTACTTGATGCACAGGCTTTTTTATACGATCAAGCTATAGCTGCTATTTCCTATCTTTTAGCAGGACAAAACAAAAAAATCGATAGAATTTTGAAAGTTTGTCAGAGAGAGTTTCCTATACAGAAAAGCGACTATATCGGCATGTATAACGCCTATAAAACCGATGTTCCTCGTAAAAGGTGGGGATTAACGCCGGGTGCCGATGGAAACAGAGTTCATTTAGGACCTAATATGTGGATAGCTATAGCTGCTCTTCAGTATACTGCCGTTACCGGGAAAACGGATTTTGTGCCGTTTGTGATAGATATGCTTAAATGGGCAGAGGGAATAAAACATTATACCATGAGCGACGGTGAAAAAGGTGCTGCAAGTATGGGTTATGGATGGGAGCCACCTGATTGGAGTAAAGTATATTCCACAGAAAATGTAGTTGATCATTATGCAGTTTTAAAAATGTTAAAAAAACTGTACGAAACAGGGAACGAAGAAATAATAAATGCATTTAAAAAAGCTAAATATACTACAAAAGATATCGATAATGAAATGGAGAATATTGAAAGATGGCTTGTTCGCTTGATATATGACAAAAACAAACAAACTTTTAATATGGGTTACAATCCTTATGGCGTTGATAAAACGGATGCTCTTGATACAGTATCGTGGGCTATTGCCGCTATTACCCCTGAACGATTGGTTGAGCTTGGCATAGATCCTTTTGAGATGATAAAGTTTGCAGATTACAATTATCTTGTTTCCGACAATATTGATGGTACGGAAATAGAAGGGTACGATTTTACAAATCAGCAGGGAAGAAGAAAAAATTATAGAATGATATGGTTTGAAGGTACAAATTTTCATGTAACTACACTTCAGTTAATGTCTGAATATGCAAAAAAAGTCGGAGAAGAAGAACTGGCTTCAATATACAGACAGAAGGCGGAAGATATTTTGGCAAGTGTACATAAGGCTGCAGAAAAGATAAAGTTAATAGACAATGCGTTACCTTATGTATCAAAAAAACCGAAAGAAGATGAAATTTTTACGACATTTGCACATGATTGGGAAATACCAAGAGGAAAAGACGGTAATTGGGTTGCGTCGTCGTCATCTACAGGCTGGTTTTTAATTGCGGCGTCAGCATTTAATCCGTTTGATTTTGACAAAACCGTGAAATATAAAATTTTTGAAAAAAAAGAACTGTAAAAATAATGTACAGTAAGGTAGAAAGGTAAAAAATGTCAGAAAATTTTTCAGATGATAAAAATAAAATAGTAATGCTTACTTGTTATGATGCTCTGATGGCAACATTATTGTCTGACTGTGGTATAGATATTTTTCTTGTCGGCGATTCCGTAGGTAATGTAAAGCTGGGTTATGAAAATACATTG
>JAFPUA010000085.1 GCA_017413305.1 Candidatus Ruminimicrobiellum caprinum | reverse complement strand
TGGGATGTGTTCTATTTCGTTACCGCAAATTGAAACAACATCAAATCTGAAATCAGCTTTTATTCTGTTTTTTTTGAGATAACATAATGCAGTTTTTATTATTTTGGATTGTTTAGTTTTGGTTACAAATTCAGCAGGCGTTCCGAAGAGTTTACTTTTTCTATATTTTACTTCAATAAAAACAAAAGTATTTTTATCTTTAGCAATGATATCTATTTCTCCTATGGGAAGAACTTTGAAATTTATTTCTAATATTTTATAATTTAAACTTTTTAAATAGTTTGCCGCTTCCAGCTCATGCTTTTTCCCAATATCAGTTGCTTTTTCTTTCATTTTATCTTTTATTGTTGTTTTCTTTATTGTTTTTAAATTCTGAAAATTGTTTTTCTAAAAATAAAATTCTCTTTTTTAAATCTTCAAACTCTAACCGAGATACATTACTATATTCTTTCTTTGTTTCATACATATTTTCTTTATCAGCTATTAAACTGTTTATTGAAACATTCAATGCTTTCGCTATTTTTTCTATTGTTTCAGGCTTTGGATTTCTTGCCCCTGTTTGATATGCACTTATAAAAGATTGAGTTGTATTTAATTTTTTTGCTAAGTCTTTTTGTGTTATAGACTTCTCAAACATTATCCTTTTCAAATTTTCTGTAAATTTGCTTTTCATCTTTGCCTCAATCAAAAAAGTCTTGACAATATAAACAAATGTTGTTATAATATCAACAAAAGACTCTTGTTTATATTCTACTGCAAATTCTAAGCCGAGCCGGCTGTACCATAGCAGCAGCCCGAACATTGAGTTGCACATTATCTATAAAAATGCAACAAAAAATATAAGTTTTTATTTATTTCTCGGCTTATTATAGCAAATTTAAAAATTAAATAAAAGGAGAAAATTTATGAAAAGAAAAATAAATGGTTTTACACTAATTGAATTGGTAATCACAATGATAATAGTTATAACTTTATCATTAATATCTTGGCCTATTTACAGAGGAAGACACAGAGAATATTCTATGCTTGCTGAAGGCTATGCTTTACTTGGTGCAATTAAAGAAGCTCAAATTAATTACTATAATGAATATGGATACTTTTATGCAAGAGAAAATCCTTATCAACTTTATGCAAATAATGCATGGACTAGTATTGAACCCGGTCTTGGTATCAATGCAATAAACAACAAATATTTTTCTTATTTTAATGCTTTTGATGGTGTTTATGGCGGTTGGTATTACAGAAACGGTCATAATAATTACTATTTTGCAGCCGTGGTGGCAAGCAGCAATGCAGGAACAATATCCATGATATTTAATCTAACTGAAAGAAACAAACCTGTGGTAAACAATGCGAACAATGTTACATTTTTTTAACTTTTTAATATCATAATATCTCTGAGCATAACATAGCAATGCTCAAAAGTAAAAAAGAGCAGAGAGTTTCTCTGCTCTTTTTTTATTTACGACGAAATATTTTGAATTTAGACGCAGTAATAGCGTGCCGCAGAACAGCAATGTATAATAAATAAGGAACAACAAAGACACTGGATTGCGACGGGCTAAAGCCCTCGCAATGACGGACTAAGAGGAAGAAAAAATATTAACATAGATTGCGGATCGGAGTCCGCAATGACGGCAACGGCAGATCCCCGATAGTGCTGTTGCGCGTGCCACTCGGGGATGACACCGCTACGCGGTGAACGACAGATGTCCGACAGTCGTTGTGCGTGAAAATTTTGGGTATGATAGACGAATTCTTCTTGACTTTTAAATTGTTTTTGATTATACTAATAAATACAGGCAGAACAGGGATTTCAGTCGCAAGACTGTTATGTTCTGCTTGTTTTTTTGTTTACTTCCAATACATCATATAAATGAACGGTTTGAGGTTTGTTTTCTTTTTCTCCAATATACTGTTCGGTATGTAAAATTATTTTATATTCTTTCAAGCCTATTTTTACTTTACTTTCAAAATAATGATACTTTTCTATATCAGGTTTTTTGTCTATTTTTCTATTGGTTTCAGAATTTAAATACAAAGAATTGTTCACCAACTCATCCAAAGACATAATATATTTATTATGTCTTTGGACTTCAACTCTGCTCATTATTCTTCTTTTACTGCTATTTACTATATGCTTTCTTTTTTCTCTATTTCCTCTTACATCAATAAACCAGTCCGGAGATAATGTTGCAAATTTTGTACATTCATCAACCAACTTTTTAATGTAAGCTCTTACTTCTTGTAATGTAGGAGTTTTTTCAAATTTATCTGTCCAATCTAAAACAGGCGGCTCTTTAAATAGGACAACATCTTCGTTAAATTCAAATAAAAGATCTTCGTGTTCTTCTTTGAAAGAATCAACAATATAATTTATTTCTTCTTCTGTTAAAATTATATTTTTTTCTTTAGCAAAATTTTTTACAAAATCAAAAGTTCTTTCCCAATATGGAATATACAATTTATTAATTTCTTGTTTTATTTTCTCTATGTTTACAGTATTCATAGCAACACCTTTAAATATTTGTGGTATTATATAAAATTACGAAAAAATGAGCAAGAAAAACTTTATTTCAACAAAAATATAAAAAAAATTTAAATTCTATACCTAAAAAGTGCCATTTTTGGCACTTTTTAGGTGTAGTTTTTATAATGTTTTATAAAATAACAAAACGGCGGAACGGCAACGGCAGAAGATTAGAGGATTGGAAGATTGGAAGATTGGAAGATTAGTAACGACTGAACGACGGAACGGCAGAAGATTGGATGATTGGAAGATTGGAGGATTGGACCAGTGAATATATTTTTCTATATAGTAGCTATTAGTTACAAAAAGTCGTTTGACTTTTTGTTATTTATATACACTTTTACAAACGACTTTTTGTCATTTATATATTAAAATTTGCTTTGCAAATTTTAGTTGAACGGTTGAACAGTTGAATGGTTGAAAGTTTTTCGATATTTTTATAAACATAGATTCTGAATCAAGTTCAGAATGACAGAAAAAAGGCGAGACTGTTGCTATGTTACAGTCCCACCCGTAATGCTATGAAATAGGTGTTCTAGTAACCGTTGTACCTACCGTAATGTTATAAGATAATTGCAATGGACCAAGTTCTTTAGAGTAAGCACCAGCAAGAAAAGAATATTTTTCTCCTACATTTGCAAATCTAACTGATCCATTAGTATAATCTTTACCACTTCCTCCAACTTGAAAAGCTGTAAAATATTTATTTGTCCTTGCATTAATATTAAGAAATGGATCATAGCATGTTATGACACTATACCCAGCTGAATAAAAATTCCCATATTCAGCATAATATTGTTCCTGTGCAGAACGAATTGTTGCAAGTAAAGCATAACCTTCGGCTAATTTTACTTTTGTAGAATTAACATTATATATTGGTGCAGATATAGACATTAAAACAATAACAATTAATATTGTTACTACCAACTCTACTAATGTAAAACCTTTTATTATCTTTTTCATTTTTTTCTTTACTCCTTTTATTAATTTTAGTATAATAAGCCGAGAGAAAAATACTATACTTATCTAAAACAAAATTGCTGCTGTGTCGCAATTTAAGTTTCGAACTGTTGCTATGTTACAGTTCACTCGGCTTAGTTTATAATATTTTCTTAAAAAATCAAACTTATTTAATTACCGTAAATTACGGTAATTAAATTATATATTAAAATTCAATTTATGTCAAGAGTTTTTGTTGGAGCAATATTATGAATAAGAAACAAGAAGAATTGCTAAAAAAGATAAATAACGGAAAAATAAAAGGAAGCCAAAAACAGTTAGCAAAAATATTAAACATTTCTCAAGTAGCTATAAGTAGATGGCTTAATGGAACACAGAGTCCATCTCAAGAAAATTATGAGAAAATGTCTAAAATTTTTAAGAAGTCCGAAGAAGAAATAGAGAAAATTTTTAGTTCAAATCAAAATAAAAATTCCGAGAGTATAACCCAAATAATAGACTTTATAAAAAAAGAAAATGATTTATTGAGAAAAGATATTAAAGCTATTATGGAAGATATTGAACTGATAAAAGCTAAAATAAGCAAATAAAAATAAGAACTTAATTATGATTTCAGAAAAAGATAATATCAACAAAATCAATTCAGCAGAAAATTATATTGATAAAAATATAATTTTTGTTGAGGACCCCATAAAAAGTTTTAAAAATATTGTTATTGAAACTTTAAATATTAAACAAAATAAGAAAAATTTTGGAAAAATAATAATTCCTTATGGAGTTTTTGTTGAAACGCACGAGTTGGAAGTAGCAAAAATTTTAAATAAGCTTGGAAAAGATGTTGAATTTCTTTTACCAAATCGTCTGCAATTTTCAAAAACTCCAGATATAAAAATGAACAATATTTTATGGGAAATAAAATCTCCTAAAGGAAATAGTAGCAGGACTATTGAAAATAATTTAAGATGTGCTCTAAAACAATCAAAATATATTGTTATTGATTTAAGAAGAATAAAAATTGATGAAACAAAAGCTATTGCTCAAATAAAGAAACAATTTGTTCAATCTAAAATTATAAAAAATATAATTATTATTCGTCAAAACCAAGAAATACTTGACTTAAAAAGATAAATGTGATATAATTTTTCCAACGGCATTGTATGTCGCCACTGCTGGATAGCGGAGGCCACATACAGTGTCTTTTTTATTGCTGTTACATCATATAATATAGATGATTTACAATTTATAATTAACAACAACAGCAAACTAAAGGTGAATGGAGGAAAGGGTGAATGGGTGAAAGGATACAGAAAAAACAGTAAAGTTTGAGACGAAATGAAGAAACGCAAGAACTATAGACGAAATATTTTGAATTTAGACACAGCAATAGCGTGCCGTAGTGTACAAAAAAATTTAAGAAAGGAAACTAAACCGAAAAATTATAAGCAAAATGTTAAGTAAATCAATAAATGTAACAAAATAAAAAAAACTGAAAGATTTGTTAGTGAAACAAAGAATTCCCAAGCCGCAAAAATATAAAATTAGTTTTACCATCAGATGTAAGGAACAAGAAAAAACTGCAAAGTTTGTGACGAAATGAAGAAACTCGCAAACGCGGTGTACATTTTCCAGGGGTACATAAGTTTGCGAGTTTCAATATTGTAGTCCAAAATTTGCTGTTTTTTCGTTATAAATGTAGCTTAGTTTAACTTGCTTACCATTTATAGTGGGCGAAAGCTTTATTGGCTTCTGCCATTCTATGTGTATCTTCTCTCTTCTTCATTACAGAACCTTCTTTTCTAGAAGCTTCCATAAATTCTTGAGCGAGTTTTTCGCACATAGGTTTACCGGTCTTAGATCTTGCAGATTCCATAATCCAGTCCATAGCTAAGGTAGTAGATCTGATCATAGGAACTTCCATAGGAACCTGGTATGTTGCTCCACCAACTCTTCTTGGTCTTACTTCAAGCAACGGTCTTGCGTTTTCAATAGCTCTATTAAAAACTTCTAACGGTTCTTCACCGGTTTTTTCTTTCATTATTTCAAAAGCTTTGTAGATTATTCTTTCTGCTAAGCTCTTTTTTCCTCTGTGGTCAAGTTTATTAATAAATCTTGCAACCAATACGGAATTATAAACTGAATCGCCTTTCGGCATACCTCTTTTTTCTCTTGGTTTTAATGCTTTTCTTGGCATATTTAATTATCCTCTTTTATTATCAAATTTTATTTTTTAGCTTTTGCTTTTTTTGCACCGTATTTGCTTCTGGACTGGTTTCTGCCTTCAACGCCGGTAGCATCCAAAGCGCCTCTGATAATATGATATCTTACACCAGGCAAATCTTTTACTCTTCCGCCTCTGATAAGAACGATAGAGTGTTCCTGTAAGTTATGACCTACACCAGGAATATACGAAGTAACTTCATATCCTGAAGTAAGCTTAACCCTGGCAACTTTTCTTAAAGCTGAATTAGGTTTTTTAGGAGTAGTTGTATAAACTCTTGTGCAAACTCCTCTTCTTTGCGGACAACTTTTCAATGCAGGAGATTTTGTTTTTTGTATAACTTGTTTTCTTCCGCCTGAAATTAACTGATTAACTGTTGGCATTGGATCCTTCCCTCAAATTTAATTTTTATTTTTTGTTTCTATTTTGTTTCTTCCGATGCTTTAAGCCCTGTACCTGCCGGTATCAAGTGACCTATAGCAACATTTTCTTTCAAGCCTCTTAATACATCTATCTGTCCGGAAACTGCTGCTTCCGTAAGTACTCTGGTTGTTTCCTGGAAGCTT
>JAFPUA010000084.1 GCA_017413305.1 Candidatus Ruminimicrobiellum caprinum | reverse complement strand
TGCAGCAGTAGTTACCAGCAGTGGTACAGCTTGGATGGACAATGTAAAATTCAGCAGTAACACAGTAACCGACGCAGTAGTTAAGAACGGCGGCGAAATGAGACTTTCAAGAGCCGTATTTGGAAATGACGCTGATGGTGAAGGAAATGGTACTGCCCCTATAGATGTATTGAATGAAGGCGAATTATATATCGGCGATGCTTCAGGATCTCATCAGGCTTCAATATTTGCAAAAGGTATTGCAGGTAAAGGTGACTTGAGAATTGACGGTGTTACACTTGATATGACCAATGCATATATATCTCAAGAGTCTATAACTCTTTCAGATAACGATTATAGCGGTTTGACAACAAAAGTTGCAAACTTAACATATGGTACAGATACTACAAGAGAAATATATAACGACAGCGATAATTTGGTATTGATTGGTGATGCAAGCGGTATAGATTTGAACACTTCAATTTCAGGGCTTGGTTCTACAGTGCTTACCAGTACAATGACAATTAAGAAGAATATTGAACAGAATGCTTTAACTATCGGTGACGGTACAGGCGCAGAAGTAATAGTAGACAACAGCGTAAATGTATTTGCTAAGAACATTACAGTAACAGAAGATTCTATACTTAATGCAAATGCAGATAACGTAAATACAGCATCCAACGGTAAGATAGCTAACAGCGGTGTAGTAGAATTTACCGGCGGAACAAATAAGAACAAAATTGACGGTACAGGCTCTACAGTAATTGACGGCAATGTAACAAATGTTACAGGTGCAACAATTAACCAGAGTACAGTAACAGTTACAAGCGGTAACAGCTTTACAGCTTATGCAAGTGATATTACCACAACAGGTGCAGGAATAGTAAACGAAGGTGATTTGACATATACCGGCGGAATAAACAACAACGTTATTTCCGGTGACGGAGATTTGACAATAATCGGTGCAGTTGAAAATAATAATGCTATAGATCAAGATAATATAACAATAACAGAAGACGGCAGCTTAAAAACAAATGCAGATAGCTTGGTATCTGATAACCCAATAACAAACAATGGCGGTTTGGAATTTATCGGCGGAACAAACTTAAATGATATTGACGGTACCGGTGAAATGTTAATCAGCGGTGCAGTAACAAACGGTAATGTAGCAATAACGCAAGATACAATAACAGTATCGCAGACCGGTATATTTACAACAAATATCAACAGTATTGCAACGACAAACGGTATAACAAGCAACGGTTTGATGGAATTTGTAGGTACAGGATCAAATGATAATGTTATTACCGGAACCGGAACAATAAAAATATCCGGGTATGTTGTAAACAATGACAAAGATATTTCCCAGAGAGCTATAGATATAGCATCAACAGGTGCCTTTGATGCAAACGCAGATAATATTAAGACAACAGACGGAATAGCAAACGAAGGTGATTTGACATATACCGGCGGAACAAACACTAACGTTATTACGGGTGCAGGTGCATTTGTAATTGACGGCACAGTTAAGAACTCTACAGGAACAGCAGTAAGTCAGGATACAATAACCGTTAACAGCGGTAAGAGCTTTGAAGCAAACGCAAGCGACTTAACAGCTGCAAACGGAGTAACAAACGCAGGTGCAATGACGTTTACCGGCGGTGTAAACAATAATGATATTGACGGTGCAGGTGACCTGATAATTGCAGGAAACGTTTTGAATGCAACAGGAAAGACAATTGACCAGAACACAATAACAGTTAATGCAGATAAGAGATTTGAAGCAAACGCAGATGATATTACAACAGATAACGGAATAGCAAATGCAGGTATATTGGTATTCAACGGTGGAACAAATGATGATGCTATAACCGGAACAGGTATATTGGGAATAACCGGAGATGTTATAGGAAATGCTGCAGTAACTCAAGATAAAGTAGTAATAATAGAAAATGCAGTATTCACATCAACAGCATCAGCAATAAACGCAGCAAATGGAATAATAAATGACGGTAAGTTTGTAATAGATTCCGGAATAGCAGATACGAACGGTAACGCAATCAGCGGAGCAGGTAAGTTAGAAGTTACCGGAAACACAGCACTTACAAACAATGCAGCAGTATCGCAGAAAAATATGGAAGTGTTCAGTGGATCAAGATTCATTACAAATGCAGACAACTTGAAAGTTGAAAATGCAATAGCAAATGCAGGTGTAGTTGAATTCAATAACGGAACAAACACCAATGCAATTACTGGAGCAGGTTCAGTAAATATAAGTGGTGACGTAATAAATGCTCTTGGAGCAACAGTTAACCAGAGTTCAGTAACAGTTAACTCAGGTAGCAGTTGGACAGCATACGCAAGCGATATTACAACCACAGTAGGTATAGTTAATGACGGCACAGTAAATTATACCGGCGGTGTAAATATTAGTACGATAACAAGAACGGGAACAAACGGTATATTGAATGTTACCGGCGACTTATACAACACTGCAGCGATAACGCAGGAAACAATAAATGTTACAAGCGAATACTTCAACAATGCGGAAAACAGCTTAATAACAGCGACTACATTGAATGCAGATACAGTATTGTACGGATATGCAAAAGACTTAAGTGTCGGTACGATAGCAATGAGCAACAATGCAATATTAACATTACAGGATACGGCTGCAGCAACATTAGCTTCTAATATAACAGGCAGCGGTGCTCTTGTAAAACAAGGTGCAGGAACCGTAACATTAAGCGGTACCAACACATATTCCGATCCTACAATAATCAGTGGCGGTGCATTGCAGATATCTGCAAAAACAAATATCAGCGACAATGACGGAAAATTGATATACTTTGACGGCGGTAAACTTATCACTACTGCAGATATGGAACTTGACAGTGATTTGATAGGTACCACCAGCCAGAACGGTACAATAAATGATGTTGTTGTAGATGTAAATGTCGGTATAACAACAATGACTGCAAACAGCAACATTTACGGTAGTGCAAACTTAGTAAAACAAGGTTCAGGTATGTTAGACTTGCAGATGGACGAAAACTATTATGCAGGCGACACTGAAATCCAAGAAGGTAAAGTAAGAGGTACTACAGCAAATATCCTTGGTAAAGTTATCGGTACAGGTGATGCAACATCAGCAGTTGAATTCTATGATGCAACAGGTGATGTTGAACTTAACGAAATTGATACGACAAACTATATCGGTACATTCGAAAAAACCGGTAATGCATCAATGACAGTAGAAAAGAATTTCAAAGCTATCGATGCAGATATTACAGCGGGTACATTTATAATTAACAACGATGCAACAATGGGTGGTAGCGGATCAACATTTGAAGTTATAAACGATATGACAGTTACAAACGCATTATTGAAAGGTTACGGAGATATAACAGTAGGAACGTTAACAATCGGAGACGGTGCAACTTATGCTCCAGGTAACTCTACTACAACATTTAAAGTAACAGGTAATTTACATTATGAAAATAACAGTACATACGATGTAGAAATTGGTCAGTTCTCACCTGATGCAGCAGGAACATACAACGATAAGACAACAGTTACAGGCGATACAACAATTGATGCTGGTGGCAAACTTGTTATTAATAATCTTGAAGGTAAATATTATCAGCACGAAACAATCAACTTGATTGAAGCCGGTGGTACATTAACAAATAACGGTTATGTATCTACAGGTTCAGACACCTACACAGATGAAGGCGATCATCACAAAGTTGTTGATGGAACAATAACGTTTAAAGATTTTGATGCTTCAGATTTAAGAGATGGTTACGATACAAGAATTTCTACCAGAGTATATGTTGACGGCAGCACATTAAAAGTAGATTTAGAAAGAAAAGCAAGCGAATATGAATCAGCAACAGAGTTCTCAAGAAGCCACAACGAACAGCAGGCTGCTGAAGCAATCGACAGATTGTCAGCGCTTAGCAACGAAGGTGATATAACAACAGTGCTTGATAAGATGGAAGATTATTACTACTACAACAGCACATATAATTTGGATTCATTGAAAGTAGCATTGAACGATATAGCAGGTGTAATACATGCAAATTCTACCAACTTGTCATTCTTTAATGCAAAAGCAGAACATGTATATGACAAGATAAAAGAAAGAACAACAGACGCATATCCTTGCAACAAGTTCCACGACAAGATTTGGGGTCAGTATTATTACAACTATAATAGTATAAACGAAAACAGCAATTCACCTAAATATACATCTTCAGTAAACGGTTTCTTGGTAGGTTTCGATATGGCATCTGCTAAGAACTGGACAATCGGAGCAATGGCAGGATACGGATCAAGCGAATTGAAACAGAGAGATGATAAGACTACAATGGACGATATCAACTTAGGTTTCTACGGTGGATACGTTGGTGAAAATTGGGACTTCAAAGGTATGTTGTTAGGTGGATACGAACAGTATAAGACTGACAGAACAATACATTTCTTAGATGAAAGAAGAGTTGCAAACAGCGAACATACAGGATACAGCGGAGCTTTGGACTTGGAAGCTGCATACAAGATAGCATTGAACGGACAGGCTAAGACAAACCACAAATTGTTCTTGAAACCATTCATCGGTGCAATCGGTAGCTACATGACCAACAGCGGATATAAAGAAAAAGGTGCACAGTCTCTTGACTTGAAAGTTGAAAGTTATGATAATTTTGCAGCAGAAGCAAGAGCAGGTGTTGGAATCAGCGGAAAAGCAAAGAAATTCAACTGGTATGCAAAAGCAGGTGTAAGACGCTTGTTGACTGATGAATCTAACGAAATTGAAACATCTTTGTTGAACTACAGCGAAACAACAAAGATGAATATAAAGAGCGCAGAAGTTGCAGGCGTAGCATTCACCGGCGGACTTGGTGCAGATTATCAGTTGAACGAAGATTGGACATTATTTGCAAACGCTTTGAGCAACCTTTCAGGTGCATCTGACAACTACTACGCAAATGTTGGTTTATCTTATAAATTCGGTTGCAAAGAAGGAAACAAAAGAATAAACGAAGAAAGAATGAAAACAAGAGTTATGAGAAGCACAAGACTTGGAAACAAACCTACATTCGTTTTTGGAACTGACAAGTTGAATGAATCAGGCGCACAAAAATTAAAACTTGTAGCAAGAGAATTGGAAGATAAACCTGAAGCAGAAGTTATAATAGAAGGTCATACAGATAATATCGGTTCTGACGAAGTAAACCAGAGAATATCCGAAGAAAGAGCAACAGCTGCAGCAGGAATATTGAGAAACGATTATAATGTTAAAAACGAAATTGCAGTAGTTGGTAAAGGTAAAAGAGAACCTATCGCTTCAAACGATACTGAAGAAGGCAGAGCACAGAACAGAAGAATAGAAGTTATAATAAACGAATCACAGGATGCTGAATAAGTTTATTAAGTAAAACAGACAGATAAATATACGAAAAAGCAGGTGAATGTTTCACCTGCTTTTTCAATTGGTAAAAACAGGATTAATTTTTGTTGAAAAATAGTGTAAAAAAAGATAAAATAAGAGGATATAAAATAAAAAACTTTTCTTGAAAAAAGGAAGGATCATGAAAAAATTTTTCATTGCTGTTTTTTTTGTTTCTGTTGGTTTTATTTTTGGGATAAATGTTTATGCCGAAGAGTTTTCTATCGTCGGTAAAATAACATCTTTAAATGAAGGTGTTAAAGGTATAGAAGTAAATATCGACGATCAGCTTTATGAAACCGACGAGAACGGATACTATAGAGCAGAACATATGTCTGCTGGTGAGAAACATACAATAAAAATTGAAAGATTAGATTTTTGTTCTTCTCCTGAATTTATAAAAATAGATTCTCTCGACAAAAATATAAAAGATGCAGATTTCGTTGTCTACGGAGAAATTGTCGGGCAGGTAACATATAACGAAATGCCTTTAAAAAATGCCATAGTAAAAATAAATGACAGAGAACAAAAATATTTTACCGACGCTAAAGGTAACTACAGAATTTTAAATGTGGGCTTAAATAAAGAGTATGTTGTTTCTGTATCAAGCAAATGTTTTACGATACCGTCAAAAAAAATAGTTTTGCGTTCCGTTGAGCCCGTTGTCGATACCGAACTTGAAACAGCCGTTTCTGATAGCGCAAAAAAAATGGATAAACAGCCTGTTGTGGAAGCGTCATCGGAAACAGAAGAAAGTACAAACATTTTAAACTTTAAAGCTGAAATTTCAAAATATAACATAACGATTAACGCTGTACAGGGAATAATGCCGTTGGAAAATGTAGAAATTACGGTTAATAACGATACCAAAAATAAATATAAAACAAATAAAGACGGTGTATGTGAAATAAAAGGTTTGCTGTGCAACAGAAAATATATTATTAAAGCAAAAAAGAAAGATATACAGTTTGTTAAGAGAATATATACGATAGACAATATTACCGAAGATACAAAAATAGATCTTGAGGCTTATGTTGATGTTTCCGGTAAAGTAAGTATCGATAACGGACCATTCGCTAATGTAGTTGTTGAATGTGGCGACAGGAAAGCACAAACAGACAAAAATGGGAACTATATATTTAAAAATGTAGAACCTAACAAACCTTACAAAATAAAAGCTGTAAGCAGTATATTTACTTTTGATCCTGCAGAGATACCCGTAAAGAGTTTAAGAAATTCTCTTGCAGAAAATAATTTTGCCGTAACGCTTAAAGAAGAAGACAGACAGGATTTGCCGGCTAAAATTTCTGCACAAAAGAAAGAGTCCGCTAAAATAATGAAAGAATATTCTAAATTGCAAAAAACAAAATCTTCGGAAAAGAAAAAGGTTTGTGCCGAAGAAGATTTAAAAGTTAAAGAAGAAGTTTTGGCTGAACAGGAAAGAATAAAAGAAAAACAGTTGCAGGAAGAACAAGAGCTTGCCGCATATAAAGCTGCTCTTGAAGAAGAGTCTGTTAAAGAAACAATTAAGGAAACGGAAGCTAAGTTAGCACCTGTAAAAGAGCAGAAACAGTCCGTAACAAAAGATAAAGAAGAAGTTGTTGCGGAAGAAAAAGAAGAGCAGGCTACCATATCCATACAAGGTAGAGTAATGAAAAATAAAGAGGGTGTAAGCGATGTACAGATAATGCTTATCTGTCCGCCTGCAACAAAAAAGTTCCGTACGGATAGGAACGGGTTCTATAAAATATCAGATTTGGAAAAGAACAAGAATTATGTGGTAACGGTTTTAACGGATATAAAAACAGCGAAGCTGTCGCCGAAGTCAAGAATGTATAAAGAGTTAAATACGGATATGAAAAACCAAAATTTTTATTATATAGTTGACAGAGATACTGAAAATAAAGACGCTGCAGAACAGAAAAAATAGAAAATGAAGTCGATAAATTTAAAATTAAAAAACAATCCTTATCCGATAATATTTTCTAACAATGACAAAGATTTAATAAAATCTTTTAAATCTTTTGTGCCGGAAAAGAAAGTTTTTGTTATTTCCGACAGCAATGTCGCTCCGCTGTATTTAAAGAAAATAGAAGGCTTTTTAAAGAAAGAAAAGTTTATTGTTCAGGCTTACGTTTTTAAGGCTGGGGAACAATCTAAAAATTTAAAGACATTGTCAGATATTTATAACTACGCGCTTAAGGTCGGTGTAGATAGAAAATTTACCGTTGTTGCTCTCGGCGGAGGCGTAGTAGGTGATACGGCAGGTTTTTTTGCGGCTACATATATGAGAGGCATAAAGCTTGTGCAGGTGCCGACATCACTTCTTGCAATGGTGGACTCGTCTGTCGGCGGTAAAACAGGCGTAAATGTTGAAGGCGGCAAAAATATTGCAGGCGCTTTCTATCAGCCGAAATTTGTGTATATTAATACGGACTTTTTAAAGACGCTCGACTGTCAGAATATTAAAAACGGTATGGGCGAAATAGTAAAATATGCCGTTACTTTCAGTAAAGATTTTTATAACAAGTTAAATAAGATATTCGATAAAGCTGTTGTTACACAGAAAGATTTTGACGAGATAGTTTATCAGTGCTGCAAGTTTAAGGCAGATATCGTTAAAAGAGATGAAAAAGAAGTTTCAGGTGTTAGAGAACTCTTGAATTTTGGGCACACTTTTGCACATGCGCTTGAAACAATAACTGAATATAAGAAATTTTTTCATGGCGAAGCTGTTGCAATAGGTATGCTGTTTGTGGCAAACTTGGCAGAAAAAATAAAGTTCTGTACAGAAAAAACAAAAAACGAAATATATAAAATAGTTGAAAATGCAGGTTTTTGTGCTAAGCTTGGCTTAAAAAAAACTGATACAAAAAAGCTGTTAGAGTTAATGAAAAAAGATAAAAAATCTATATCTAAAACGGTAAGGTTTGTTTTGCCGAAACAGACAGGAAAGGCTGTTTTCGGTGTAGAAATAAAAGATAATATAATATTAAAAACAATAGAGGACTTTTTAAAATGACAAATATTCTCGTCGTAAACGGACCAAACTTGAATATGCTTGGTACCAGAGAACCTGAAGTATACGGTAAAACTACGCTTAAAGATATTGAAAGCGAAATGAAAGCCGTTGCTGAAAAAAACAAAATTGATATAGAATTCTTTCAATCTAACCATGAGGGTGATATTGTTGATAAAATTTGTTCTGCAAAAGGAACTTTTAACGGAATAATTATTAATCCAGCAGCATATACGCACACATCGGTAGCTATAAGGGATGCAATTGCTGCAGTTGATATTCCTGCAATAGAAGTACATATTTCAAACGTTTATTCCAGAGAAGATTTTCGTCATACTTCGTTAATTGCTCCCGTATGTTTAGGGCAGATTGCAGGGCTTGGTACAAAAGGTTATATTTTAGCTTTAGAATATTTTATTTAACTTTTGTCATTATGAGCGAAGCGTATTGGTCCGTCGTATTTTGTCTGTCATTCCCGAAAGTTGAAATCGGGAATCTATGGTATAAAATACCTTAAACTATAAGCTTTAAGCTATAAACTATAAACTAAAAATGTTACACCGAAAGATTGAATTATTATGTATAACGTGTCCGAGAACGGACATTTCTTACGACGAGCAGGTTAAGCTGGCATGTGAGGGCGGCGCAGATATGATACAGTTTCGTGACAAAGTAATGTGCGATAAAGAGTTGTTTGAAACTGCAGAAAAACTTAGTGAAATTTGTAAAAAATATAACGTTTATTTTACAGTGAATAACAGAATAGATGTTGCTGATCTTTCAGAAGCCGACGGTGTACATTTAGGGCAGAACGATTTGCCTGTTTGGTACGCAAGAGAAATTTTAGGACAAAATAAAATTGTCGGTATATCGGCATCAGGTGTGGAAAAAGTGCTTTCCGCAGAAAAATTACCTGTTGATTATATAGGGTGTGGAGCAATTTTTCCTACAGAAACAAAAACAGATGTTACCGTAAGAGGTTTAGAAGTTCTTAAAGAAATAAAAAAGAGAAATATTTGTAAACCTATTATTGCAATAGGCGGAATAAATAAATATAATATTGCAGACGTTATAAAAGCAGGTGCCGACGGAGTAGCGGTAGTGTCTGCCGTATGCGGAGCTAAAGATATTAAAAAAGAAGCTCAAACTATAAAAGAAATAATAAAAAATATTAAAGGATAAAATTATGACTTTAATGGATCAAGCAAGAAACAATGAAGTGTCAAAACTGATTGAAGAAGTTGCAAAATACGAACAACTTTCTACAGATTTTATCATAAAGGGTATTGCTGAAGGAAGTATTGTTATACCTAAAAATGTTAACAGAATACAGAAAATGCCGCGCGCTATAGGTGCAGGGCTTAAAACAAAAATTAATGCAAATCTCGGGACATCACCCGACCACATAAATATAAAAGAAGAACTTGAAAAAATGAATATTGCCGTTAAATACGGCGCCGATGCTATAATGGATTTATCTACAGGCGGAAACTTGACCGAAATGAGAAAAGAAATTTTGGCACAGTGTCCTGTTCAAGTAGGAACAGTTCCTATTTATCAGGTAGCCTGCGAAACTGTCAGAGGCGGAAAGAAAAAAATCTCGCAGATGGACAGCGAACTTATGTTTGATGTTATAGAGGAACAGGCTGAACAGGGTGTGGATTTTATGACGATACATTGCGGTGTAAATATGGAAACTGTTTCCATGCTTGACAGACAACCTCGTCTTATGGGTGTTGTCAGCCGCGGAGGTTCGTTCTTAGCTAAATGGATAAGAGCCAACAAAAAAGAAAATCCTTATTACGAACAGTACGACAGACTTTTAAAAATAGCAAAAAAATATGATGTCACTTTAAGTTTGGGAGACGGGTTCCGTCCGGGAGGAACACCTGATGCTACAGATGGCCCTCAGATAGCTGAGCTTTCTATTTTGGGAGAGTTAGCGCTCAGAGCCAGAAAAGAAGGTGTACAGGTGATGATAGAAGGTCCGGGACATATTCCTCTTGATCAGGTACAGGCAAATGTTCTTCTTGCTAAAAGGATGACACACAATTCACCGTTATATTTCTTAGGACCTCTTGTTACCGATATTGCGCCGGGATACGACCATATAACATCCGCAATAGGTGGTGCAATGGCAGCAAGTTACGGTGTGGATTTTATATGTTATGTAACGCCTGCGGAACATTTAAGACTGCCTGATATCAATGATGTAAAAGAAGGTGTAATTGCATCGAAAATTTCTGCACATGCTGCAGATATTGTAAAAAATGTTAAAGGTGCAAGAGAACAAGATTATATGATGTCTAAATACAGAAAAGAAAGAAATTGGGAAAAACAGAGAGAATATTGTATAGACCCGATAAAGTTCGACGAGGAAAGAGCAAAGATTGCTCCGAACTTGAAAGATACATGTTCTATGTGCGGTGAATTTTGTTCTATGAGGGATGAAGAATGAAAAATGATATGAGTAAAACAATAAAAGTTAAAGTTCCTGCCACTACGGCAAATTTAGGACCGGGTTTTGATATCTTTGGTGCGGCGTTATCTCTGTATAACGAGCTGGAAGTATCTTTGGCAACAGATCCTAAAAAAGCAAAGTTTGTTGTTGCCGGCGAAGGTAGAAAAATTCTTCCAAAAGATGAAAGAAATATTTTGTGGAAAGCAATGTTAGCAGTATTTGAAGAGCTTGGCGTTGAAGATAAATATACTTTAAAAAGTTTTAATATTAAGTTGACTAACAACATTCCGTTAAGTTCGGGGTTAGGATCTTCTTCCGCTGCACGCGCTGCAGGAATTGTTGCCGCAAACAAAATCTGCGGAAACAAACTTTCCAAAGAGGAAATGTTGAAAATCGGTATAAAATTGGAAGGACATCCAGATAATATTGTTCCTGCTTTTTACGGTGGAGTATGTGTTTCCGTCAGAGATGATAACGGAAATTTTGAAATAGTAAAACTGCCTACGCTTAAAATGAAAGCTGTTGTTTGTACTCCGGGGTTCGAGCTGGCGACTGAACGCTCCAGAAATATTTTACCTGAAAAGTATGACAGAAAAGATATAGTTTTTAACGGTGCAAGAATTGCTTTATTAACGAAAGCATTTTGTACCGGAGATGTTACACTTTTGCGAAAAGCTATGCAGGATAAACTTCATCAGCCTTACAGGGCAAAGTTAATTCCCGTTATGCAGGAACTGATTTCATCGGCAATTGAAGCCGGTGCTTACGGTGCTTGTTTGTCGGGTTCAGGTCCTTCTATGATAGCTTTCTGTAATTCTGCAAAAGCTAAAGATATATCGAAAGTTATGGCAAAAGTTTGGAAAAAGGAAACAGTTCCTACAAAACTTTTTATTTTAGATTTTGACACAAAAGGCTTAATTTATTAAGTTCATTGAATTTGGCGACGCAAAAAGAGAAATAGTGTTCTCGTTTGCTCAAGTAACGGAAGAAGATTTTACTTTTTTTTGCACTGGCACTATTCGTTTATAAAAATATTGTACTCATAAGCAGTGCCTGAGGTGCTTCAAAAAAGAAAATTTCTTCCTTAATGTCGTTAAATTTTTATAAAACACAATAAATCGCGAAGCGATTTCCAAGACCGCAAAGTTTGAGACGAGCCGAAGCATTTGGCGAGTGCGGTGTGCAGGAAGTGTAGCGGTGCGGCGAGCACATAAGGGAGCCAAATGTAATGGCGCAGTCCAAAATGTGCGGTCGCTATAAGTAAATAGGAGAAAAGAAATGGCTCTAATTGTTATGAAATTCGGCGGTTCATCCGTCGCCGACACCGACAAATTAAAACATGTCGCAAACAAAGTTATCGCCAGAAAAAAAGGCGGAAACAAAATTGTGGTAGTTGTATCAGCTCCAGGTGATACTACCGATGATTTAATTACAAGATGTGAAGAAATTACTACAGATCCTAACCCGAGAGAAATGGATATGCTTCTTGCTACAGGCGAGCAAATGTCGATATCTCTTTTGGCAATGGCTATACAGGCTCAGGGACATAAAGCAATTTCTTTAACCGGGTTCCAAGCAGGAGTTGCTACCGACGATGATTATACCAGAGCAAGAGTAAAAGATATTGATACAAAGAAAATAAATTCTTTACTTAAAGATGGTAACATTGTTGTAGTTGCAGGTTTCCAAGGAATGAACAAAATAGGTGATATTACCACTTTAGGCAGAGGCGGTTCAGACCTTACGGCTGTGGCACTTGCTGCAAAGCTTAAAGCAAATCTTTGCGAAATTTACAGCGATGTAGAAGGTATTTTTACTACGGATCCCAGAGTAGTAAAAGATGCAAGAAAAATAGATTTAATTTCTTATGAAGAAATGCTTGAAATGGCAGGTTCAGGTGCACAGGTTATGCAGACCAGAAGTATTGAAGTTGCCAAAAAGTTCGGAATAGAAATTCACGCAAGATCAACATTTTCTGAAAAAGAAGGAACATATATAGTAAGTGAAGAAAAAATAGGGAGAAAAAAAATGGAAGATTTAATGGTATCTGCAGTAACTTTTGATAAAAATCAAGTAAAATTTTCTTTGATAGATTTACCGGATATTCCCGGTATGGCAGCAAAAATATTCAGTTCAATTGCAAAGTTGGGAATAAATGTAGATATGATTATTCAGTCTGCTGCTCTTGATAAGAAAAATGATATTTCTTTTACAGTCAGCAAAGTTGATATGAAGAGAACTCAGCAGAAAGTTGATGAACTTGCAAAAGAGTTAAAAGCTCAGTCCGTAACTTGCGATGAACATGTCGCAAAAGTTTCTGTTGTCGGTGTCGGTATGAAGAGCCATGCAGGTGTTGCTTCCAAAATGTTTGAAATTTTGGCAAAGAACAAAATAAATATCGAAATGATTTCAACCAGTGAAATAAAAGTTTCCTGCGTTATTGATTCAGAAGACCTTAATAAAGCTGTTAATGAACTTCATAAGGGATTTAAATTAAACAAAAAATAAGTTTCATTATGTAACGAAAAAACAGCAAAGCGTTGATATATGCTTTGCTGTTTTTTCTGTGTTTATTGATATATATTCTATCTCATTGAAGAAATTTTACTTTTTTTTTGAGCTGGCACTATTCGTTTATATTTTTCAAGCCGGGCTCCAACTGCTCTTTCCTAACGTCTAGCGGAAGACGGAAAGAGCCACGAACATTGTCGCCCTAAGAATCTCTACTTAACTGATTCTTGCCTGAAAAATATTGCACTCATAAGCAGTGCCTGAGGCTCTTCAAAAAAGAAAATTTCTTCTTTGTTGTTTTGACTTTCTTTTCTTCGGTCATTCTATCTCTTCTAAATTTTACCTATCTTTGTATTATATAGATATTTTGTATTGCATTTTAAATCATAATTTTGTATAATATTATAAACGATTATAAGCACTTGAGGTATATTATGAAAAAAGAAATCAAACTTTTCGAACAGAGTAAAATTCGTTCTTTGTACGATGAAGAAAAAGAAAAATGGTATTTTTCTGTAGTGGATGTCGTTGCTGTTTTGATTGAAAAAGATTATCAAGGAGCAAGAAAGTATTGGAATAAATTAGCACAAAGATTGCGTGAAGAGGGTTCGAGTCAAACGGTGACAAATTGTCACCAGTTGAAAATGATGGCTTCAGATGGTAAATTAAGAGAAACTGATTGTGCAGATGCAGAAACTATGTTACGTATAGTTCAATCTGTTCCCAGTCCGAAGGCAGAGCCCGTAAAACAGTGGCTGGCAAAAACAGGCTATGAAAGAATGAAAGAAATGGCAGACCCATCAACTGCAATTGACAGAGCAAGAGAAACTTATAAAAATTAGGTCGTTCCGAAAAATGGATACAGCAAAGAATGATGGGACAGGAAACAAGAAATAAATTAACAGATTATTGGAAAGACCATGAGATAACAAAAGAAGAAGAGTTTGCAATTCTAACAAATATAATTCATCAAGAATGGAGCGATTTATCCGTAAAAGAACATAAAAATTTAAAAGGTTTAAAGTCTCAAAATTTGCGAGATCATATGAGCGAAGCTGAACTTATATTTACTGCTCTTGCAGAACTTTCCACCAGAGGTATAGCACAGAGTGTTAACGCTACAGGACTGGAAGAAAATAAAAGAGCAGGTAAAGAGGGTGGCAAAATTGCAAAAAGAGCAAGAATAGATTTTGAAAACAGAACAGGACAAAAAGTTATAACCAACAAAAATTTCCTTCCAAATAAAAAAATTAAAAATTAACAGAAAAAATAAAAAAGAGCAGAGAAAACTCTGCTCTTTTTCTCAGATCGTTGCTATGTTACGATCCGAAAATTAAATAGATAAATCTGTACTTGCGTTTCGTACCACAGGACTAAATCTTTTTGTTATGTTAAAAGTTTGTTCTATTGTTCCTGCTTTTGCACTAAATACCACTGCATAAAAGCCTACCTTAAAGTGCGTATCTCCTGAAGACCAAGTTGCATACTTAAATGATGTAAAATATCTATTGTTTGATGCGCTTATACCTAATACAGGATCATAGATTGTTGATACCTGACTAGATTCTTCTGATCCAGATCCAAAAGAATTATTTTGTCTTAAAAAATATCCGTATTCATTATAATAATTAAACTGAGCTTCTCTAATTGTGCCAAGAAGGGCATATCCTTCGGCAATTTTTGCATAATTTGAGTATCTTCCTTTATAAAGTGGCATTGCTACAAGAGACAAAATAATAACTAATATCATTGTTATTATAACTTCTGTTAAAGTAAAACCTTTAGCTTTGTAATGATTTTTTATGTTCATAAATAAACCTCCCGGCAAATTTTTGCTTTAATTTTTTATTAAAATATGATAAAATACTATTTATTATGTTAACTGCCGATACCGCCAAGAACCGGCAGTTTTCTAAAACAACTGTTGCTTTTGTGTGTTTAGCGAATATTTTCGCTAATATGCTGTAGTTGTTTAAATTTTTATTTGTAAAGCATTTAATTTATGTTAAATATATGCTTATATGTTAATTATATTACATAAATAGTGTTTTGTCAAGTGTTTTTTGGAGGTTTT
>JAFPUA010000083.1 GCA_017413305.1 Candidatus Ruminimicrobiellum caprinum | reverse complement strand
TTTTTTTAAATTTTTTGAATTTAAGAAATAAAATCTATAAAAAATATTTTAAAGTTTTTCTGTTCGACGGTATAGAAGATATTTTAAAGAAATTAAAAAAACAAAATATTAAAACTGCTATAGTTACAGGCTCATCCAAACAGAAAGTTTTGTCTATGCTTCCTAAAAAAATTATAAATCTGTTTGATGTAATAATTTCAGCAGATATGATAAAAAGAGGCAAACCTCATCCCGATTCTTATCTGACTGCAGCAAAAGAACTAAACTTAAAACCTTGTGAGTGTTTAGTAATAGAAAATGCTCCTAACGGAATAAAAGCCGCCAAAGCCGCAAAGATGTTCTGCGTAGCAGTCACTACCAGCCTGCCAAAACAATACCTTTCCCAAGCCGATAAGATTGTTTCTTCAATAAGAAAAATTTTCTAACAAGTCTGTTAATTGTACTTGATTTAAAAGAAAAATTGGAGTAACGGAAGAAGATTTTACTTTTTTTCGAACTGGCACTATTCGTTTATATTTTTCAAGCCGGGCTCCAACTTCGGATGATTTGCCCTTGTAATGTGGGCAAACATTCCGCGCAACTACTGCTCTTTCCTAACGACTATAGGAATACGGAAAGAGCCACGAACATGGTCGCCCTAAAATTCTCTACTCAACTGAATTTTACTCTAAAAATTTCTGCACTCATATACGGCTACAGGCTGCACTCGAATATTTTTTCCTTTTTGCTATTACAGAAATTTTTTGCTATAATATCGGTTTAGTATTTTTTATAAGAGGCAAGATATGGATATAATAAAAATCAGGGGTGCAAGACAGCACAATTTAAAAAATATAGATATAGATATACCGAAAAATAAACTTGTCGTTGTGACGGGTCTTTCAGGTTCGGGAAAGTCTTCTTTGGCATTTGATACGATTTATGCCGAAGGACAGAGAAGATATGTTGAGTCTTTATCGGCTTATGCGAGACAGTTCTTGGATTTAATGGATAAACCTGATGTTGATATTATTGAAGGGCTTTCTCCTGCAATATCCATAGAACAGAGAAACCCTTCACATAATCCGCGTTCTACAGTGGGAACGGTTACTGAAATTTATGACTATTTAAGGCTTCTTTTCGCAAGAGTCGGTGTTGCACACTGTCCGAAATGCGGCAAAAAGGTCAGCCCGCAGTCGTCTCAACAGATAATTGACGAAGTAATGAAACTTCCCGAAGATTCAATGATATATATTTTTGCTCCTCTTATAAAAGGTAAAATCGGTACATATGAAGAACTGTTTGAGAGGCTCTTAAAAGACGGATTTAACAGAGTTCGTGTCGATAACAAAATTTACAGTCTTGACGAAGATATTAAATTAGACAGGTACAAAAAGCATAATATAGATATTTTGATAGACAGAATAAAAATATCAAAAGAAAATAAATCAAGAATCGCATCGTCTATAGAAACTTCTTTAAAACACGGGCGCGGGCTTGTTTCGGTGGCAGTTCTTGACGACAAAAAAAATATTAAAAATGAAAAAGTATTCAGCGAACATTATGCTTGTGTAGATTGCGGGATAAATATCGCAGAAATCGAGCCGAGACTTTTTTCGTTTAATACTCCGCATGGTGCATGTCCGGACTGCGGCGGTCTCGGTAAAAAGATAGAAATAGATGAAGATTTAGTTGTTCCCAGTAAAATATTGTCTGTAGAAGACGGTGCTTTAAAGCCATGGTCTAACCCGATAACTACAAGAACCCACAGATGGAAAACATCTTGGTCAGGATATTATTATGAAATGCTTTCCGATGTATGCGGAAAGTACGGTATCCCTATGAACAGACCTTGGAATAAACTTACAAAAAGTCAACAGGATATTTTGTTATACGGTAAAGGCGATTTTGAAGGTGTTGTTACCAATATGCAGAGAAGATATAACGAGACCGAATCCGATTTTGTAAAGACTGAAATTTTTAATGAATATATGACACAGAAAACATGTCCTGCATGTAAG
Source organism: Candidatus Ruminimicrobiellum caprinum (assembly GCA_017413305.1). Lineage (GTDB taxonomy): Bacteria > Elusimicrobiota > Endomicrobiia > Endomicrobiales > Endomicrobiaceae > Ruminimicrobiellum > Ruminimicrobiellum caprinum. The sequence continues at coordinate 992 of JAFPUA010000083.1, read as the reverse complement.
GGTAAAAGATTAAAAAAAGAAGCATTGTCTGTTCTTATCAACGATAAGTCCATTATGGATATTACGGCAATGTCTGTAGATAAAGCTGAAAAATTTTTTGAAAATATTAAATTTTCTGCCAAAGAAAAAGAAATTTCAAAAACTATTATGAAAGAAATAAAGGCAAGATTAAACTTTTTAAATAATGTCGGGTTAGGTTATCTTTCGCTCGATAGAGAAAGTTCTACGCTTTCCGGCGGAGAGGGACAGAGAATACACCTTGCTACACAGATAGGTTCCGGGCTGACGGGTGTTTTGTATGTACTTGATGAGCCGTCTATCGGTCTGCATCAGAGGGATAATGATAAGTTATTGAAAACTTTAACAGCATTAAGAGATATGGGTAACACATTAATAGTTGTTGAACATGACGAAGATACTATGAGAACTGCAGACTATTTGATAGATTTAGGTCCAGGTGCCGGCGTTCACGGTGGCAAAATAGTTGCACAGGGTACACCTAAAGAAGTGTTAAAAAGCAAAGATTCTTTAACTGCAAAATATCTTAACGGGAAACTTTCTATCCCGATAAGCAAAAGAATTAAGCCTAACAATAAATGGCTTTCAGTACATGGTGCTGCACAGTTTAATTTGAAAAAAATAAATGTTGATATCCCGCTTGGACTTTTTGTCTGTGTAACGGGTGTTTCAGGTTCGGGAAAATCTACTCTCGTATATGATATTATCTATAAAGCATTGGCACAAAAATTGTATAGAGCAAAAGATAACCCCGGTAAACATGAAAGTATTGAAGGGCTTGAAAATATAGATAAAGTTATCATTGTTGACCAATCGCCTATCGGCAGAACGCCGCGTTCTAACCCTGTTACTTATACGGGTGCATTTTCTATAATAAGAGAGTTATTTGCTCAAACTCCAGAAGCCAAAGCAAAAGGGTTTACTCCGGGCAGATTTTCGTTTAATGTTAAAGGCGGAAGATGCGAAAACTGTCA
>JAFPUA010000082.1 GCA_017413305.1 Candidatus Ruminimicrobiellum caprinum | reverse complement strand
TTCCGGATTTATTTCGGTAATATGTGCTATAAACGGAAATTTTAATGCAGCTGCATGGTTTATAATCCTTGCAATTGTTTTTGATATGAGTGACGGCAGAGTTGCTCGACTTACGAAGACCATGAGTAAGTTCGGTATGGAATTTGATTCTTTGTGCGATTTAGTTTCTTTCGGAGTTGCGCCTGCAGTTTTGATGTACCAACTTGTTTTAAATACTATGGGAAATGCAGGTATTGCGATAGCGGTTGTTTTTGTTATTGCAAGTGCTACAAGACTTGCTAAATTTAATGTTAAGGCTATGGAACCTGTAGATAAAACAAAAGTTTACAGTGATACTTTTTCGGGGCTTCCGACACCGGCATCTGCAGGGCTTATCGCATCTTTTGTACTAAGTTATGAAATTTTCGACGGAACAGTACTAAATTTTAAAACTATTCCTTTGCTTATGAAAAAGATGCCTTTTTTCTTTAATGCTATGCCTGTAATAATGTTGTTGCTTGCATTTTTAATGGTATCTACTGTTCCTTACGGAGCCTTTAAGCATATTAAGTGGACAAGACCTAAATCAATACAAGTATTTTTCTTGGTGGTAGTTTTTGTAGCGTTGATATGTACATATCCGCAAAATACAATTTTTATAATATTTTTACTATATATTTTATCTGGCTTCGTTGTCCTCCTCGTAAGAGGATATAAGATAAAAAAAGCAATGTTAAAAATGAAAAAAGAAAATAAAGAGGAAAAACAAAATGGTTAAAAATAAAAAAGATACGGTAGTTTTTTTTGATACGACATTAAGAGACGGAGAACAGTCTCCCGGCGCAAGTATGACTTTTCAGGAAAAGTTGTTGGTTGCACAGCAATTGGCTGCCATGAATGTAGATATTATAGAAGCAGGATTCCCTATATCGAGCGAAGGTGATTTTGAGTCCGTAAAATCAATTGCTCAACAGATAAAAGGACCTGTGATCTGCGGCCTTTGCAGGGCAAATACAAAAGATATTACAACTTGTTGGAATGCAATAAAATATTCCAAAAAGCCGAGAATACATACTTTTATTGCTACATCCGACTTGCATATTGAAAAGAAATTACAGAAAACAAGACAGCAGGTTTTTGATATGGCAGTTAATGCCGTTAAGTTGGCAAAAAGTTTTTGTGATGATGTAGAGTTTTCTGCAGAAGATGCCAGCAGAAGTGATGTAAATTATTTATGTTCCATTGTTGAAGCTGTTATTGAAGCAGGTGCAACTACGGTAAATATTCCCGATACGGTAGGTTATTCAATTCCTTCTGAGTTTGGTAAGTTAATTGCAACAATAAAACAAAATGTTAAAAATATTGATAAAGCCGTAATAAGTGTTCATTGTCATAATGATTTGGGATTAGGTGTTGCAAATTCATTGGCTGCTGTAGAAAACGGTGCAAGACAGATAGAATGTACAATTAACGGTATAGGAGAAAGAGCAGGAAATGCAGCTTTGGAAGAAATTGTAATGGCGATAAAAACCAAGCCTTTATTTTATCCGGTAAATTATAACATTAAGACAAAAGAAATTTATAAAACAAGTAAATTAGTTTCTAATTTAACCGGAGTTGTTGTTCAGCCGAACAAAGCTATCGTTGGTGTAAATGCTTTTGCACATGAATCAGGTATTCATCAAGACGGAATGTTAAAAGATAAAAGAACTTATGAAATTATGTCACCTCAGGATGTTGGCGTTCCGGAAAGTTTGTTAGTTCTGGGGAAACATTCCGGTCGTCATGCATTCTTTAAAAGATTAAAAGATTTAGGTTATAAGTTGGAATCTAATGTAATGGAAGATTTATTTGCAAAATTCAAACTTCTTGCCGATAAGAAAAAATGTGTTTTTGATGACGATATAAATTCTTTGGTTGAGCAGTCTGTTTCCGGAGTACAGGAAGTGTTTACTGTAGATTATGTTAATGTTACTTCTGGTGTTGGAGTTATTCCTACTGCAACTATAAGACTTGTAAAAACCGTTAAAAATAAAAAAGAAATTTTGCAGGAAGCTGCCTGCGGTTCAGGCCCTGTGGATGCCGCTTATAAGGCAATAGATAAAATTACGGGTATTGTTGTGGATTTGGAAGACTATACATTGAGAGCTGTTTCCAGCGGTGAAGATGCCCAAGGTGAAGTAAATGTTAAAGTTAAGTATGACGGTGCAACTTATGTAGGAAAAGGTATGTCTACCGATATAGTTGAGGCAAGTATTAATGCTTATATTCATGCCGTAAATAAGATTGTAATTATGCACGGAGGCAAAAAATAAAATGGGTCAGACTATAACAGAGAAAATTTTAGCGGCACACTGCGGTAAGAAAGTGGTTGTTCCCGGGGAATTTATAGAACCTAAAGTTGATATTTCTTTATCTAATGATGTTACGGCTCCTTTGGCAATAAAAGAATATTTAAAGACCGGTACAAAAAAAGTTTTTGACAAAAATAAAATAGCTTTTGTTATGGATCATTTTACTCCCAACAAAGATATTAAATCTGCCGAAAATGTAAAATTTGTCAGAGAATTTGCTAAACAGCAAAAAATAAAACATTATTATGAAGGCGGCAATGTCGGTATAGAACATGCGTTGTTACCTGAAAAGGGAATTGTTGTTCCCGGAGATATTGTTATTGGTGCAGACTCTCACACATGTACTTACGGTGCGTTAGGCGCATTCTCGACGGGTGTAGGTTCTACCGATGTAGGAGCTTCACTTGCTACGGGTAAAGTATGGCTTAAAGTTCCTCAGTCAATAAAATTTGTTTTAAAGGGAAAACTTAATAAATATGTCAGCGGTAAAGATTTGATTCTTTATATAATCGGTAAAATTGGCGTTGATGGTGCATTGTATCAAACTATGGAATTTACAGGCGATACATTAAAAAGTTTGAAAATGTCCGACAGGCTTACTATGGCTAACATGGCTATTGAAGCAGGCGGAAAATCAGGTATATTTCCTGTAGATAAAATAACTCTTGATTATGTTTCAAAAAGAGCTTTAAGAAAATTTAAAGTTTACGAGAGTGATAAAGATGCGAAATATGCAGATGTTATTGAGATAGATTGTTCAAAAATTTATCCTCAAGTTTCGTTACCTTTTTTGCCGTCAAATGCTAAAGCTGCGAAGAGTTTAAAGAAAACTTATATAGATCAGGTTGTTATCGGCTCTTGTACAAACGGAAGAATTGAAGATCTTCGTGCAGCAGCGTCAATACTTAAAGGTAAAAAAGTTAATCCTAATGTCAGAGTTATTATCATTCCTGCAACACCTCAGGTTTATGCCGATGCATTGAAAGAAGGTTTAATGAAAATATTTATCGAGTCGGGCACAATAATTTCTGCACCTACCTGCGGGCCATGTCTTGGCGGGCATATGGGTATTCTTGCAAGCGGTGAAAAATGTGTTTCTACGACGAACAGAAATTTCGTCGGAAGAATGGGACATACGAAATCTGAACTTTATCTTGCAAGTCCGGCAGTTGCGGCAGCATCAGCCATTAAAGGGTATATTGTGGATCCGTCTCAAATATAGTTTTGTGAAAAAAATGTAAAATCATTTCGTTTTTTATTGACAAAATAGAGATGATTTTATATCATAGTCAGCGTAGAAAAATAAAAATATGCGCACAGAATATGCGTAAAAAAAGGAGAAAATAAAAAAATGAAAAAAAGTCTAGTTTTGGCTTTAGCATGTGTGTTTATGCTTGGCAGTTCTGCCTGGTCAGTAGCTCCGATTACGACACTTACATCCATTGCCGATTTTTCAAACAGACAGGGAACTGTTAATGTTACCATTAACTTGAAGGCTATTTCCGGTGGAGCACAAAAAGATAACATTGAATGGAATGTTGCAAGTATTCCTATTGGAAGAGAAGCAACAACTTGGACAACGTCAACAGTTTATGCACAGATTACAAGTGATGTTACGGAAGCAGGCGGAATAGTTTATATTTATCAGGATAACAAAAACAGTACCGAGTATAAAGCAACGACAGGAAGAGATAATTATGATGGAGATGTTAAAACCGGTACAGTTTTTAGCGGTATGGTAAACAAAGAAACAGGAGAAGCTTCAATTCCTATGGTATTCTGTTCAACAACGACAACAGCAACACCTAATTTTGGTACAGATCCAGAAACAGTAGTAGGTACAAGATATTTTATAGATAGAGGTAATTTGAAAGCAGATGGAACAACTTCTGATTTCGATACCGATACAAATAAATATTATATGCAGCTTGCTAATACTAAAGGTTTGGTTGGTGGTGTTACTGCGGATAATACAGGAACTGTTAACGGAACTTGGTCATATGGTACAGAAGGTCGTTTGTATTTCGGAGCATTATTTACTAATGTTCTTGCAGGCAGCACATACGGAACAGATAAGATTTATGTAAAAACAGTTATTGAATAATATTGTTACAGACTGCGGTAATTTTTACCGCAGTCTGAAGATTTTTGTTTTTTTGTCAAGGTGTAAAATTTACATTTTAATAAAAGAACAAAAAAGATTTTTTTATTAAGGTATATGTTTAAAACGGATTATAAAATTTTCAGCTTAATAATGTTTTTCGTATTGACGATATCTTCTTCTGCTTATGCCGTAAACATAGGTAGAAATGTTTATGGTATTTATTCAGAAGTGTATGCAGGTAACAATATTTATAATTCCGGGCAGAGTGATCCTTCGGATATTGATGCAATTGAAATTGAGTTATGGTCAAACCAATCTATGACTAGTAGTACTTCTACATCGGAATTTATAGAAGGTGATAAAAGTTTTAGACTTTATGCTGGTCCCAAAAGAATATATTTATATGGTGGAGGCGGTTTCCATACTAAAAATTCTGATGGATATAAGGACATGTCTTCTTATAACGGTGGTAGTATTAAGCTATATGTAAAGACAGCCGATGAGAAAATGGCAAATTTTAAAGTAGGATACAAAACAGGAAGTGTGTCTGCGGATGAACATTATTATACTATAGATAGCTTAAAAGATCCTTCTGTTTCAAATATTGCTGATGGTCAGTGGCATGAATTAACAATTCCATTGCCGTCAAGTGGTTTAGAAACAATAACTTATGCATTCCTCTTTAAGCTGGAAGAAGCTGATTATGAGGTAGGAAACTCTATCTATATTGACAATATTCGTTGGCTTAAACCTACTACCGGTTCTTTTAGTATGGTATTGAAAGATGTAGGTACTGATGCAGTTTCTTCAGATCAAAATAAAATTACTTGGAATGAAGGTGTTTTTAGAGCAGGCTGGAAAGTTGCTCAGCAATATGTTTCTTTTGATCTTGACGAAGAGATAGACAGCAGATATTTAAAAACATGGAAATTTAAAATTTATAGTAAAAACGAGACAGGTTTAAAGCCTTATCAGGGCAGTACACCATATACAGATGAGGGAAATCTTAGCTTGTGTTGGAGAATGGCAGATGCAGTTTTAGCCACGTCTTCCACGGATAAAGGTACTACTTTGATAGAACAAATTGTTATAGATAACAATTATCATTTATACGATGCAGGTGATACAAGTATAGATGATCCTACAGGTTGGTGGCCATGGCTCTTTATGTTAGGTGAAGATGGAGATTTAACTACAGATTACTCTACAATTTGGAGCCATAACGGTTTGCATATTGCAGAAAATGATACAGGGTATAAATATAATGTCGGAACACCAAATTTGTATATAGGTGCTAATTTTGATTCTGCGTGTGCAGGGTTGAAATATCAGGCTGATATTGTAATAAAATTTGAAAATGAATAGAATTAAAAATTTCTTAGCTATATTATCGGTAGTTTTGTTCTTTGGGTGTGGAATATCTTATGCAGGTTTATCTGTTACACCTTCGGTAGCAAACATTTATAATGATTCGGGGTTTGTTTACAAAGGTAGTTATGATGTTAAAAATACATTTGATACAGATATAAATGTTATTGTTCATGTAGAAAAAGGCAGATGTTTTTCGGAAAATAAAGACCTTGATG
>JAFPUA010000081.1 GCA_017413305.1 Candidatus Ruminimicrobiellum caprinum | reverse complement strand
GTTTCTAAATATTTTACAATAGATTTATCTTCAAATTCCCCTATATGAACAACTTTATAAGGAGAAATATCGCATTCTTTATAATTTATTACAAAAGCATTCCAACCGTCCCAGTAATAAAGATGTCCTGCCAAAATATGCGAAGTTCTTTCTTTATCAAAAATAGGTTTAAACGGAAGATCTGCATAATATTCATGTTCGGCATAACGGACATACTTTAAACTTAAAGGCAAATTTTTTATTATATCTTGAGATGTCTTATTATCGTTTATAGTTGCTTTGTAAATTTTGCCGGCTATTATAAAGTTCATCGTTTGTTTCCCCGTATTAGTTTGCGTTTTTTGTTCGGTTGGTTCTTTAGCACAAGCAAAAACACCGATAAACAAAATGCTAACTATTAAAAATATTGTTTTTTTCATACTCTTTTTCCATTGTAGTTGTTGTTTCCAATCTTCCAATCATCAAATCTTCTAATCTTCTAAATTGTCTTAGGCAATTTTAGAATCCTAACTGTTTCAACCAATCTGAAACTTTTTTGTCTGCTTCTTTCGGGCTGTTCTGTGCCGTGTGACCGTAAATACCTAAACCTCTTTTAACTTCTTTTGCTTTTGAAACGGATTTTATTCTGCTTTCACTGCTTGCTAAGCCGCTTCCCTCGTGAGTGCCGAACGGTATTATTGTTTTATTTGAAAAATCGTAACTTTCCAAGAATGTGTAAACAGGCATCGGCATATCTCCCCACCAGTTAGGATAACCGACGAATATTACATCATAATCTGCAACATTTACTTTTCCCGCAATTTCAGGTCTTTCATCGTTTCTTTTTTCTTTCTGTGCATAATCAATCAAATCTTTATATGCTTTCGGATATTTATCTTTTGCAACTTTTATTTCGAAAGTATCTGCACCGGTTTTGGCTGCTATCATTTCTGCCATTATTTCCGTGTTTCCTTTTTTTATTGTCCCGACGCTGTATTGTTCGCCTGCTTTAGAAAAGTATGCTACTAAAACTTTTGAGCTGCCTGTTGTTTTTTGTTCTTGTTCTTGTGATTGAGCCATAACTATTCCTCCGTTATCATTACTTTTTAATAAAAAAATTGTTCCTACAGAAACTACAATCAATGCTGTTACAAAAATTTTTAATTTCATTTTCTCTCCTATTTCTTATCTTATAAAGTTGGTAAATATTTTTGTTTCTGTTTTCGGTTGTAAAATACCGTTATTTTTGCCGGATTGAATACACTTTAAAAGCCAAGCCATATTTCTTCCTAATACTTCCATAATTTGAACACCTTCTTTATCCTTTAGAACATCTTCGGGAGTATATCCGTGAACTTCATTCCAATATCTGGAAGAAACTATCGGCATTTCCGAATATGACAACCATTTTTGCAATTGATCCAAAGTTGCGGTTGCTCCGGCTCTTCTTGAAGAAGTAACAACTGCAGCCGGTTTTCTTAATAAACTGCGATTCCCTGCCTCATCTGACATAAAAGCTCTATCCATAAAACTTGTCATTGCTCCTGTTGCGGAAGCATAATGAACAGGACTGCCGAAGACAAACCCGTCACAATCTTTAGCTTTTTCGGTAAATTCATTAACAACATCATTAAATACGCATTTATGCATCTTAAAACAAGCTCCACAACCGATACAACCGCTTAAAGGTTTGGAACCTATCCAAAATATTTCTGTTTCTATATTTTCTTTATTTAATGTGTCTGCAACTATTTTTAATGCTGTGTAAGTGCAGCCTTCTTTGTGAGGACTGCCGTTTACCAATAATACTTTCATTTTTGAACTCCTTTGTGAATTATTATTTTTTTCTGTCAATGATTTTTTACAAGAGCTTAAAGCCAGTGTTCCTATGGTTGTTATTACCGCAGATTTTAAAAATTGTCGTCTGTTCACAAAATTCTCCGAAAAAATTATTTATGGTTTTATAAAAGCGACAAAGGTTAAAAAAACAAGTGGTTTAAAATAATCATTCCTTGGACAATAAGTGCTATTTCAAGCCATTCGTGAAATCTTTTAAATTTTGTATCGTGAACATTAAATGGTTTATGCATTATCCAAATAACAACAAATAAAACAACAAATAAAATAATCGAAACTTTCATTTTCTCCTCTCAAAAACTTAATATATTTTATAAACATTTAAAATTCTTCAACACTTCATGCCGGTCTTGTCATTTGCCTTTGCAGTTTATTATACATTGTAAATTATAAATTATAAATTGTCGTTCTATATTTCTTCCGGTTTTCCGATAGTTAATACCAACAAATCTTTGTTTGCTTGTTTTGCCGCATTAAGTTCTGCATTAAGCGGATCGTCCCAAGAGTGTTTTGACAGTGTAAATTTTGAGTGATGAACCGTAATATATTTTTTCGCATTAAGTTCCTGCATTTCTTTTGTAAGCTCTTCGGGCATTGTATGTATTTGATTC
>JAFPUA010000080.1 GCA_017413305.1 Candidatus Ruminimicrobiellum caprinum | reverse complement strand
TTAAAGGAAGCGTAGAGTATGGGCTTGGAATTTTGTGGATACTTGTAAAATATATTCTTCATAAATGGGGAGTTCATTATAAACAATTTGATACTAAAGCTAAAAAGGCTGAATAGCTAAAAAAGCTGAAGGAGAATTGTATGTATACAGCTGAAGAAATTACAGATTTTTTGATTGCATGTTCCGAAATTGCAAATGCTGGAGGAAAATATAGAGCCGGAATTATAGCGGCAAGAAGATTATTAAAAAGACACAGAAAGGAAGATATATTAGCTGCTGCATTTTCTATAAAAAGAAGATTGGATTATGATTTTATAAGAGGAATTAAAAGAGGTTTAAACCTTTACGCATAGGAGAAAAATATGGCTTACAAAGTAACATTAGTCAGAGGGGACGGAACAGGTCCGGAACTTACAGAAGTTACGGCAAAAGTTATTGACGCTACGGGCGTTAAAATTGACTGGGAAGTAATGGAAGCAGGTATTGATATTATGGAGAAGGAAGGAACTCCTCTTCCTGATAAAACTTTACAATCTATAGCAAAAAATAAAATTGCATTAAAAGGGCCTATCACAACCCCTATCGGAACAGGTTTCCGTTCCGTAAATGTTGCAATTAGAAAAGAGCTTGATCTTTTTACATGTTTAAGACCTTGCAAAAGTTATGTAGGTGTAAAATCGAGATTTTCCGATATAGATTTGGTAGTAGTTAGAGAAAATACTGAGGATTTATATGCAGGAGTTGAATTTACGGAAAAGACTGATGAAGCAAACAAAATTATAGAACTTTCTAAAGGCAAAATTCGTCCGGAATCTGCAATATCAATAAAATCTTTTTCAGAATTTGGTTGTGAAAGAATAGTAAGATTTGCTTTTGATTATGCAGTTAAAAATAACAGAAAGAAAGTTACAGCAGTTGCAAAAGCTAATATTATGAAATGTACCGATGGTATGTTTTACAGGGTAGCAAGAGAAGTTGCTAAAGATTATGAAGGTAAAATTGAATACGAAGAAAGATTAATTGACAATATGTGCATGCAGTTAGTTCAGAAACCTGAACTTTATGATGTTATTGTTCTTCCTAACCTTTATGGTGATATATTGTCTGATTTATGTGCAGGTTTAGTAGGTGGACTTGGTGTTGCTCCCGGAGCAAATTTAGGTAAAGACTGTGCAGTTTTTGAAGCTGTTCACGGTTCAGCTCCTAAATATAAAGGAATGAATAAAGTTAATCCTATGGCACTTATTCTTTCAGGTAAAATGATGCTTGATTATTTAGGTGAATTTGATGCCGCAAAAAGGCTTGAAAAAGCAGTTGCAGAAGTTATAGCAGAAAAGAAATGTGTTACGTATGACCTTGGCGGTACTGCAGGTACTAGTGAGATGGGACAAGCAATTATAAACAAATTAAAATAATTTGTTTATTTGTTGCGACCGAAATATTTTGGCTACGTAATAAAAACAAGCAGAAAATCTTCTGCTTGTTTTTATTTTTGAGCGTTGCTATGTTACGCTCAGAAAAATATTTTAAATTAATATGGATATTTCCAATCTTTAAATGTAACACCGGTTGTTAAATTGTATACCAGTAAAAGTCTATCTGCACCGAAAGTACTACCTGTGGAGCACCAAGCGGCGAAGCCGTATGCGATATTACAAAAAGAATAACTTTGTTGATAATGAATATTAAAATATTTAAAATAATTGTTAGTTCTTGCATTAACTTTGAGAACATCGTCATTAACTGTTGAGCCATTACCTCGACTATCAGCTAAAAAGTTGCCCCATTCGACAAAATATTGTTCCTGCGCGGAACGAATGGTTGCAAGAAGGGCATAGCCTTCTGCCATCTTTGCCTTTGTTTGGTTAATATTATATATAGGAACAGATATTGACATTAAAACGATAAGTATTACTATCGTAACAACCAACTCTACCAATGTAAAGCCATTTATTGTCCTTTTCATAAATTTTCTCCTTTTATTTCATCTTTAAATTTGCTATAATGAGCCGAGAAAAGAAATATATAATTTGTTGTCATTTGTTTTCCGAGCTACTGCTATGTATTAGCCCGCTCGGCTGTATGTTAGCAATATTTAACTATTTTTTTATCTATGTTTTAAAAGTTGTAAACAGTTGTAATTAGTTGTAAAAAAGATTATAGAATATTTGTCTTGCAAAGTCAAGCTTTTTATTTTTTTTGTTTGTGGTGGATGTGATGGATTTTTCAAAAAAATTGTATTTTCTTATATCTAAGAATAAATTAACGCAAGAAGAATTTGCAAAAAAAGTAAATACTCGTCAGCAGGTTGTTTCTCGTTGGCTTTCGGGAATAAAACCATCCTCAAAATCTATTGCTAAGATAGCTGAAGCATTAAGTACAACTCCGGAAGAGCTCCTTTCCGAAAAAGAAAGTGTAAATCAAATTCATTCTATGAAAAAAGAAATAAAATTTTTAAGAAAAGAAGTTGAACTGTTAAAAAAACAGATAATAAAAAATAAAAAGAAATAGTCGCTAAAAAGATATAAAATGCTTGCATTTTATATCTGAAATTTGTTATAATACACTCATTGTGAAGGTGTCCGATTCGGACGCCTTTTTTTAATAAAGACTAACGAGGAGGAATTATGACAATAGCAGAACAGATAGAAAAGATAATTTCACCTATTGCAGAAAAAGAAAATGTTGATATAGTTGATATCGAATATGTTTTTGAAAACGGACAAAAAATCTTAAGAATTTATATTGATCATCCCGATGGTGTAAATCTTGATTTATGTACGAAAATGAGCCATCTTTTTGGCACAGAAATAGATAAGGATGATCCTATATCCGAACATTATGTTTTGGAGATTTCTTCTCCCGGAATGGATAGAATATTAAAAAAAGTAAAAGATTTTTTAAGATTTAAAGGCTTCAATATAAAAGTAACAACGCTTGAAGCAATAGACGGACAAAAACATTTTAAAGGTACTTTGGTTGCTGTTGGGAACAGTAAAATTGTTGTTGATGATGTAACAAACAAAATAAATGAAATAGAAATAAAAAATATTTTACGGGCACAAGTAATTACCGAAAATTAAAAGGAGGAGTAAAAACAAAATGTCCAGTGAACTTATTAATGCTCTTGAAACAATACAGAAAGAGAAAAAAATTCCAAAGGAAGAAATTTTAAAAGTTATAGAAAATTCCTTAGTATCTGCTTACAAAAAACATGTAGGTAAAAATGTTAATGTGGAAGCAAAAGTTGATACGGAAACGGGAGCTATGACTGCATGCGTATAAAAAAAGTTGTTGATAATGTAGCCAATCAGCAACTTGAAATTTCAAAAGAAGATGCAAAAAAGTAT
>JAFPUA010000079.1 GCA_017413305.1 Candidatus Ruminimicrobiellum caprinum | reverse complement strand
GGCACTTCAAAAAAGAAAATCTCTTCCTTGAGAATGCCGTTTAATTATAAATTATAAAATATAAATTTAAATTGCAGTTTCATCTCAAACATATTTCCTTTTTGCTGTCATTCCCGAGTGTCGTAGTCGGGAATCTATGTTATAAAAATACAAATTGAAAATCACAAAAATATATTTTGTGATTTTCAACGCGACTAGATATTTTGAATTTATACAAGGCGACAGCGAGCTGTAGTGTACAACTGAACAAGCTACATAAGGCAAGCTGCAACACAGTAGAAATTCAAAAGATAATGTCGCAATAAGGAGCTGTAATGAAAGAAGGACAAATAAGAATCCCTGCAGGCTGTGCCATCAGCGGTATAATCGACAAAAAAGGGAACAGATTTAACGGAACGGATATTATTAAATCCATTGCTTTAATGCACGAGCGTTCTAACGGGCTGGGCGGTGGTTTTGCCGGATATGGAATATATCCGCAATATAAAGATTTTTTTGCTCTTCATATTTTTTATGATAATAATCAAATAAAAGCAAAAACCGAAGAGTTTTTAAACGAACATTTTGAAATAGAAAGTGCGGGCAATATCCCGACGAGAAAAGTTCCGTCAATAAAAGATAAACCATTAATTTGGAGATATTTTGTTCTGCCGAGAATTTATAAAGTAAGAAATTTAAATATGGACGAAGATGAGTTTACCGCCAGATGTGTAATAAGAATAAATAAAGAATTTACAGGCGCTTATGTATTTTCCAGCGGTAAAAATATGGGAGCTTTTAAAGGTGTAGGATATCCTGAAGATATAGGAAATTTTTATATGCTGGAAAATTATGAAGGGTATATTTGGACGGCACACGGAAGATTCCCGACGAATACACCCGGATGGTGGGGAGGAGCACATCCTTTTACAATGCTTGACTGGTCTATAGTACATAACGGAGAAATATCTTCTTACGATGCAAACAGAAGATTTGTAGAAATGTACGGTTACAACTGTTCTTTACAGACAGATACGGAAGTAATTACTTATTTGCTTGATTTACTTGTTAGAAAACATAAACTTCCAATGGAAAAAGCTTTGCAGGTTTTGGTAGCTCCTTTCTGGAAGGATATAGAAAATGAAAATCCTAAAAAAGCTCAAGAATTGAAAGCTTTAAGAACTGTTTATTCGTCAGCATTAATAAACGGACCTTTTTCAATTCTTATCGGATATGAAGACGGACTTATAGCATTGAACGACAGAATAAAGTTAAGATCTATGGTAAGTGCGACAAAAGGCAGCAAAGTTTATTTTGCAAGTGAAGAAAGTGCAATAAGAGTAATTTGTCCCGAACCTGAAAACATTTATCATCCGAAAGGCGGAGAACCTGTTATTGTTAAATTGGAGGCGAAACAATGAGTTTAAATTTAGTATCTGATAGATTTGAAGTTTTAAGAGATCAAACGAAATGTATTCAATGCCAAGTTTGCGTTAAACAGTGTGCAAACGAAGTTCATTTTTACGATAAAGAGGATAATGTTGTTTTATCCAATGATTCAAAGTGCGTATGCTGTCACAGATGCGTTGCAATGTGCCCGACAAAGGCAATAAAAATAAGAAAAAATTCTTTGGAGTTCAAAGAAAATGCCAACTGGACATGCACTGCAATCGACGAGATTTACAGACAGGCACAAACAGGCGGAATGCTGTTATCCAGTATGGGAAACCCTAAACCGTATCCTATATACTGGGACAAAATTTTGTTAAATGCCAGTCAGGTAACTAACCCGTCCATAGATCCTTT